>JAIBJL010000046.1 GCA_020029545.1 Gammaproteobacteria bacterium | reverse complement strand
GATTCCCATCAGCGGGATCTTCCGTGCCGGCGACTCCGAAAGTTTCGCTCAGGCGGTTGCAAAGACTTATGCCTTGCAGCTCGGCAACGAATCGAACGAGATCGTCCTTGCGGCGGTGAACTGATCCTCACTCTCCCGTTCCGCGGCTCCTTATCTGTCTCTGACGCGGAGAGAGAAAACGCGGAGCGAGAAAACCCGCATCCGCCTCGGCGAATTGGTGCTTTTTTCCCTGCGTGAATCCCTGATCTCTCCTGGTGTGCAGCGCGGCAAGCACCCCGGGCGCAGAGGATCTTCGGAACGGTGAGTCTTCTTGCTCGGGCGAGGTTCCGCTGAGGTTCAGGGGGGGCTCGCGTGTCTGCGTACACAGGGATTCATTCAACTACAACGCAATGGACTGCCATAGGGGGAGACAGAATGCACGGCAGATCTCGGTGCACATTCGCATCAGCAGTCGTCAGGGCGAATCGCACGTTCACAGCCTCGTTACGACGATTCGCAACGCCCTTACTACGCAGTGGGGTTTTCTCTCTGTTGGGGGAGAGGGCAGGGGTCCGCGCAGCGGGAAGGGTGAGGTTCCTCTCCGTTTTCGCTGTGGCCGTTCTTGCAACGACCTCGATGGCCGTTCTTGCAACGACCTCGATGGCAGAAGCCCAGGCGAGAGCCAGATTCGATCTTCCTCCCCAGCCGCTCGCCGACTCGCTTCGAGCGGTCGGCAGCCAGACCAACGTCAACGTCCTCTTCGACCCGCCGCTGGTCGCGGGTCACCAGGCTCCTGCTTTGAAGGGCGAGTACACGAGCAGCCAGGCATTCACGCTCCTGCTCGTGGGGACGGGGATCACCTACGAATTGATGAATGAACATACGGTGGTGCTCGCGGAGTCGACCGGCATGAGCGGCAGCGCCTCTCCTGGGGCAGCAGCGGGAAAGCCACCGCGGAGCGGGAAGAATGAGAGAGCTGAGGGCTTCGGGGATCGCTTGCAAGTCGCTCAGGTGGATCAGCGGGACAATGCAAACCCCTCTGCTTCAGGCCAGGGTGCAGATGAGAAGAAACCCACGCTCGAAGAGATCGTGGTCACGGCGCAGAAGCGCGAGGAGAGCGTGCAGAGCGTGCCCCTCGCGATCACCGTGCTGGCGTCCGAGCAGCTCCAGCGCCAAGGCGTGCAGACGATCGCAGATCTTTCGCGCATGAGCTCATCGCTCGAATTCACCGCACAGGGTGCCTCCCCGGGGGGTGGCGCCTTCGTTCGTGGCATCGGCACGGCGTCGAACAGCCTGACCAAGAACGCGACGGGCTCGGTCAGCATCGTGCTCGACGGCGTGGTGCTCGGCAATGCCAGCATCAGCGACATTTTCGATATCGATCGGATCGAGATCCTGAGAGGTCCGCAGGGCACATTGTTCGGCAGTTCCGTCTCGGCTGGCGTCATCAGCGTGATTACGAAGGCCCCGGATCTGCGCGACGCGAGTGTCAACGTGGCCGCGGAGTACGCCTCCGGAGACCTGGGCTCGGAATATCAGCGCAGTTCGCTGCGCACGGCTGTCAACCTGCCGATCAACGATATCTCCGGGCTGCGCGTGGCGCTGCACAGCGACGAAAACTCCGGCTTGTTTCACAATGTGTACCAGGATGCTTCCAGCAGCGATCGTTCTACCGGTGCGCGGGCGCGCTACCTGCTTGCGCCCAGCGATGATCTCGCGATCAACCTGATCGCGGACTACAACCGCGCGGAGAATGATGGTATGGCCATGCCGCCCAGTACCTACCGGTATGCTCCGCCGGGTTCGCCGCTGGCTGCGTCGCTGGCCGCCTGTGGCGTGACGCCGTCCGACTCGAACTTCGAGAGCTGCTCTGAAAGCCGCAACACATCCACCCAGACGGATCGGGGCGTTTCGGCGCAGATCGACTGGAGTGTGCTCGATGACGCCACGATTACCTCGATCAGCTCCTGGCGCCAGGCCGACACGGTCCAACTCGGAGACATCCTGGCGATCCCGTTCTCGATCGTTACGAACTGCACTGCCCCTAACTGCCTGCCGCTTTTCCGGATACTGAGTGGCCGTCCGGGCGACTTGCAGACGCAGAAGCGTACGCAGTATTCCCAGGAGCTGCGGCTTACTTCGTCCTCCAACAAGCATGTCGAGTGGGTCGCGGGTCTGTACTACCAGCACTACAAGCTCGATGACGACTCGCCGGGGTTTCTGACCTTCAACACGCCTGTCGGTCCGGTGAGCGCAAACACGCCCATCTATGCGAATGTCAGCAGTTCGGAGTACGCTGGCTTCGGCAATGTGACCTGGTATCTGAACGACGCGACGCGCCTGATCGCCGGTGTGCGCTACACGCACAGCGAGATCAGCGAAGACCGGATCGATCCGTTCGCCACGGGCAACCAGAATGTGTACTCGCTTTCGACCTCGAACTCCAAGCCATCTTGGCGCGTCGGCACGCAGCACGACTTCAACGCCGACACGATGGCGTATGTGACGGTCTCGACCGGGTACAAGAGTGCGTTGATCAGCGACAATCTGCAGAACGGCAGCCAGATGTTCGTCGTGGCCCCCGAGCTGCCGATCAACTACGAGATCGGCATCAAGAAGTCGCTGCTGGAGAACAGGCTGGCCGTCAACGCAGACATCTTCTACCAGGAGGTGAAGGACTATCAGGGGCAATATTGCTCGCCGACCAACCAGGGCACCATCCTCTGTCTGCCCAGCAGCGTCTCGTCGGTCATCACCAAGGGCATCGAGCTCGACGTGTTCGGACGGCCAGTTAAGGGTCTGATCGTGAATCTTTCGGGTATCTACAATCCCGCTAAATTCCCGGGAGGCTTCCAGGGCTCCGACAGATCCGATCTGGGCGGCAAGCAGCTCTACTACGCCTCGAAGACCAAGGTCACGCTGTCGGCGGAGCAGAGCCTGCCGCTCACGGACAGGTATTCCTTCATCATCGGCGCCGATTACACTTATCGGTCCGAGCAGCTGCAGTACACTTCGGCGCTGCCGCAATACATCGCGCCCGCGACGAATGTTTTCAACGCGCGGCTTGGCGTGACTACCGACAGTTGGTCGTTGTATATCTTTGGCCGCAACCTCGGAAACGAAGAGGTCACGCGCCAGATTTCCGCCACGGGCCACCAGCAAGGGGGTCTGACGCAAGTGTTCGATACCAGCAGCAGGCGGCTGGTGGGCCTGCAGCTGGAGGCAAAACTCTGACGGACAGGCCGTGGTGGGTCTAAGCACATAGGCTCAACGGCAGTTCGCTGCTACGCGCGGCCGCAGTGGCGCGCTCGCGTAGCAGCGGCTGGATGTCCTGCAGAACTTATTTGAATGACTAAGGTAGAGCATTGTATGCGTCGCATCATCAACCTGGTTGCCGCCGGTCTCCTCCTGTGCGCCGGCGCTGCCTCGGCCGCCGAGCGGACGCCGGACTGGAGCGGAGTGTGGGTGAATATCACGGGACTCTACTTCTCCAATCCGGGAACGTTTCGACCGCTTCAGAACGCGGGTTCGGCTACGAACCCGCCTCCGTTGAACGCCGAGTACGCGAAGCGGTGGAAGGTCACCCTCGCCGCCGCCGAGAAAGGCGAACCGATTAACGATCGGCGCGCGGATTGCGCCTGGCCTGGGGTTCCGGCGATCAACCTCGCGCCCACGCCGCACGAGTTCCTGATCACGCGCGACCGGGTGGCGATGCTCAGTGAAGCCACCGGCGGGTTCCGCCTCATCTACACCGACGGCAGCAAGCCCCCCGAGGATCTCGATCCCAGCTACAACGGCTTCTCCACCGGCCGCTGGGAGGGCGACACCCTGGTGGTCGATACGGTGGGGTTGCGCGGCGACATCACTCTTGAGCAAAGCGGCGTAGAGCACAGCGACCAGCTGACGGTCCGCGAGCGTATCCGGAAGGTCGGGCCCGACCTCATGGAGAACGAGATCACGATGACGGATCCCGGGGCGTTCACCAAGCCCTGGAAGGCCACGGTCCAATTCCGCCGCATGCCGCCCGGGCCAGGCAGCCGCCTGATGGAATACGTCTGCCAGGACAATAACCGCAACGGGGTCGGGGCCGACGGCACCACCTATACGCTCGGTTCGGACGGGAAACCGCTCACCGGGCCGGTGAAATGAACTCAGCCGGCCGACTGCGGCCCACAACACGAGTTGATCAATGAACCTCAAGACTATTGCCGCCGCAATTCTCCTCGCCACAGTGGTCACTGGGACACCAGCCAGGGCTCACCACTCCTTCGCCATGTTCGACATGAACAAACAGGTGGTGCTGGAGGGCACCGTGAAGGAATTCCAGTGGACCGCCCCGCACAGCTGGGTCCAGCTGATGGTACCGGGACCGGATGGCAAGGAGGTCGAGTGGAGCATCGAATGGCGCTCTCCCAACCAGTTACTGCGCACGGGCGTCAAGAAGACCGTCTTCAAGCCGGGCGACAAAGTGCAGATCACCATCAACCCAATGAGGAACGGCGCTCCGGGCGGCTCGCTCGCCAAAGCGCGTCTCGCCGACGGCACCATCGTCGGCCAGCCCATCGGCGAGCGGGCTCCAGTCCAGCAGCTACCCACCGACGCTTCGTCGGGCGCAAAACCGTAAGGTTTCGTGCCGTAGAACAGCAAGGGGATCGTCCCGCAGACCGCATCTCCCGGCTACGCGTTCATCGATGTCGATTCGATGCACATGGCACGACTATCGACGACCGAGTCAGCGGTCGAGCAGCGTGCGCCAATCGAGTTGTCGTGAGTGGTGCGCTGAAGCACGGAGGCATATTCCGTCGAGACAGCGAGACGTACGCTGCGGCGAGACGAAAAACTCCAATGTAGCGCGCTCGGTCGCGACCACGTTCGCCACCGAAAAATCGAGCAAGCCAAGCTGATTCATGGCAGCCAGGATCTCGAGAGAATCGGTTTCGAGGATCTCGTCGATCTTCACGTTCAAGAGAGTGATTGACTGGTGGGCAATCCGGGCGCGTGCTTTGGTGAGATATCGTTGAGCGCTGGTTGATTGAGCGCATCCAAAGCGACCGATAACGGATCGCCGGCTTCATTGCTGTTGGCAGCAGGTGACTGCAGATGCTTCAATGCGCCCCCGGCACGATGTGTGCCTGATTGGGGGCTGGCATGACGACAGGGCAGGCTGATGAGATGCGTGCGGCGAGCGGCAGCACGACGCGCTGGCGAGTGCTGGGTGCGAGCTTCGTAAGCTACGGCTTCGATGCGATGGACTTCATGATACTGGCGCTCTCGCTGGCGCTGATCTCGCAGGAATTCAATTTGACGCTCGCGCAGGCGGGCTTGCTGAGCACGGCCGGCATGATCGGCGTCGGCGTCAGCAGTCTGCTGGTCGGATGGTATGCCGATAACTACGGTCGGCGGCGCGCACTGATGTTCAGCGTCGCCAACTTCGCGGTGTTCACGGCCGCTGTCTACTGGTCGCGCAATTGGTGGGACATTATGGCGCTGCGTTTCGTCGCCGGCCTCGGCCTCGGCGGAGCGTGGGGCGTTATCGCGGCGTTCATTAATGAAACGTGGCCACGCGAGCAACGTGGCCGGGCGATCGCCTTCGTGCTGAGTAGCTGGCCCGTGGGCTACATTGTCGCTGCCGCACTCGCGCGTGTGGTGCTGCCGGAACACGGCTGGCGCGCGCTGTTCCTGCTGGGTGGCTTGGCGCTGCTGGCGGCGCTGTATGTTGCGCTGGCAGTGCCGGAGTCGGAACAGTGGCGCGCCGACCGTGAACGCCGCCGCAGCGGCGCCACCACCGCGGAGCACGTCGCGATCCGCGAGATTTTCGCGCCCGGTATCCGGCGCAACACGCTGCTCGGCACGCTGGCCGCGAGCGGCGCACTGATCGCCTATTGGGGCGCCAATACGTGGCTGCCCACTTACCTGGTGAAGGAGCGCGGTCTGGACTCTGCGCACATGGCGACCTTCATCATAGTGCTCAACGTCGGCATGTTCGCCGGCTATCAGCTCTTCGGCTGGCTCGCGGATCGCATCGGTCAGCGCCGCACCCTGATGATCTGCTTCGCGGGAGGCACGCTGCTGCTGCCGCTGTACGCCGCGGTACGCGATGAGACGCTGCTGTTCTGGCTGGGACCGGTGGTAGGTGTGTTCTTTGCGTTCACCGGGCCTTTCGGCGCGTACTTTCCGGCGCTCTATCCGACGCGCCTGCGCAGCCTCGGTGCCGGTTTCTGCTTCAGTTTCGGTCGTGGCGTTGCTGCGCTCGCACCCTACTTCTTGGGCTCGCTCGCGATGTCGATCGGTCTGTCGGGCAGCATCGCGCTGTGCGCGCTGGGCTTTCTGGGTGCGGCGCTGGTGATCTGGCGGATGCCGGAGGCCTAGCTATTTTGCCAGCTTCACCGTGGTGGCGAACTCCCGATACAGGGCGATCTTCCCGTCCTTCAGGACCACCTGAAGGACGTAGTGGCCGGAGACGGCCTCCTTGCCGGGCGGGGGAACGGTTGCACCGTCGGCCTCGACCCAGAACACGGTCGGGTCCTGGGTGTCCCAGATGGTGGTATTGCTCCACTTCCAGCCGGGAAACTGTGCGACGTTCTCTCTGTTGTTCTGCAGGTGGCTCTCCATTCCCTCCCACTGGAAGCCGCGGGAAAGAACCTGCTTCACGCCGTCATCGGCGAAGAGGCGCGCGCGCTCTTCCCCGAAGGAAAGCTCGAAGTACTTCTTGACCGTGGCCCGATTCCTGGCGCGCTGGGACTCTGCGGCGGCCGACGCAGGCGCCGGCTGGTGGACGCTGTAACTGCGCAGCAGCTTGGCTTTGCCTATAACGTGCCCATCCGGTGTCACCACGCCTTCGGGTGTTTCCTTCAATGCGTCTCCAGTCTGTGCCTGTGTCGGGCCCGCGAGCGCGGCCGCTCCCATCACCATGACGATCGCCAGATACTTCGATACATACTTCAATCGCATTGCTCCGATCCCCCCGAATGAACGGCCGATGTCGTACCGCCGCTTGCCTTGATAGTAACTGAAGCCATGCGGCTCAGGTATTGGTCGGTTTGTTAAGTGTCGATCTTCCCCGGCATTTTCCAGCCCCCGCGCTGCCGCCATGCTGATCGCCCGATGTCGATCAGGATCGATTAAAGTGTCCCTCGGCAGTGTTGATGTTCCCTGGCGGAGAGGCAACTGAATAGTCTGCAGCATCGCAATACGATGCAACGGCCATCGCCTTCCGTCACGCGGCTCGCAGCAATGGCCAGCTCGAACACATTCCTATCACCCGAGACCAGGAGAGTACATGAGACAGCAAGCATTGATCGTCCGCGTCGTCACCATTGCTATCGCAACGTTTCTGGTCGCGATGGCGCCGCGGTCGGATGCACAGGCAGGCATCGAGCGAAAGACCCTGCTCAAACAGGACCTCGCCATCCCCGGCTACGAGACGATGCTTGTGGAGGCCACCCTTAATGCCGGCGTGCGTGAAGGGAAGCACTTTCACTCCGGCTCGCTCGTTATCTACATCCTCGAAGGGGAACTCACCTTCGAGCTGGGAGGGCAGCCGCCAAAAGTAGTCAAGGCGGGCGACTCGCTGTTTATTGCCCCAGGTCAGGTTCACGAAGGCATCAACAAAAGTAGTGCGCCGGCCAAAGTATTGGCGACTTTCATTACCGAGAAGGGGAAGCCGCTCACTACGCCGGCGCCGTAGTACAACTATCGGGTCATACGTTGTCGGCTTCGGTGGAGCTGCGTTTGATGTCCGTTACTGCGTCTGCGCCCCAGCGCCAGCCGAGAACTCGCGGATGATCTTCGCCGCGCTCGTTGATGTACTGACGGTGTTCGATGAGTGCGTCGCGAACAGCCTGCCTGGCATAGGCGGCACGCGAACGTAGTTGAGGTAGGCGCTCGATGACGTCCTGAACCAGATGGAAACGGTCGATGTCGTTGAGGACGCACATGTCGAACGGGGTGGTGGTCGTGCCTTCCTCCTTGTAGCCACGTACGTGCAGATTGTCATGGTTGGTGCGGCGGTAGGTCAGGCGATGTATCAACCACGGATAGCCGTGGAAGGCGAACACCACCGGTTTGTCCGGAGTGAACAGGGCATCGAAGTCGGGGTCGCTCAGGCCGTGTGGGTGTTCGCTGGGCGACTGCAGCTTCATCAGGTCGACAACGTTGACGACACGCACTTTCAGCTCGGGCAGATACCGGCGCAGCAGATCCACTGCAGCCAGCGTTTCCAGCGTGGGCACATCGCCGCAGCAGGCCATGACCACGTCGGGCTCGCCGCCGCGATCGTTGCTGGCCCACTCCCAGATGCCGATGCCGGCGCTGCAATGTTTGATCGCCTCATCCATGTTCAACCAGGCTGGCGCGGGCTGCTTGCCCGCGACCACTACGTTGACGTAGTTGCGACTGCGCAGGCAATGATCGGTAACCGACAGCAGACAGTTAGCGTCGGGCGGCAGGTAGATGCGCACGACCGAGGCCTTCTTATTCACGACGTGATCGATGAAGCCGGGGTCCTGGTGGGAGAAGCCATTGTGGTCCTGCCGCCAGACATGCGAGGAAAGCAGATAGTTGAGCGATGCAATGGGTCGCCGCCATGGAATCTCACGACTGACCTTCAGCCACTTGGCGTGCTGATTGAACATCGAGTCGATGATGTGGATGAATGCCTCGTAGCAGGAGAAGAACCCGTGCCGGCCCGAGAGCAGATAACCTTCGAGCCAGCCCTGGCATTGATGCTCGCTCAACATTTCCATCACGCGACCGTCAGGCGCGAGGTGGTCATCGTAGTCGTACTTCTGCGCCATCCAGGCGCGATTGGTGACTTCCAGCACATCCTGCCAGCGGTTCGAATTGTTCTCGTCGGGGCTGAACAGGCGGAAGTTCCGCGCCTTGAGATTCAATCTCATCACATCGCGCAGGAATTTCCCCATGACCCGCGTTGCTTCGGCGTCGGTAGCGCCGGGTGCATTCACTTCGACAGCGTACTTGCGGAAGTCGGGCAAGTGCAGGTCGCGCAGCAGCAAGCCGCCGTTGGCATGCGGATTCGCGCTCATGCGTCGCTCGGCCTTAGGGGCTAGTTCGGCGAACTCGGCCTTGAAACGGCCGTCCACATCGAACAATTCTTGCGGCCGGTAGCTCTGCATCCATTGTTCGAGGAGGCTGATATGCGCGGGCTTCTCGTGCATCTCCCCCAGCGGAACCTGGTGCGCGCGCCACGAATCCTCGGCGCGTTTGCCGTCAATTTCCTTCGGGCAGGTCCAGCCCTTCGGCGAGCGCAGCACGATCATGGGCCAGCGCGGGCGCTCGACACGCCCATGCTCGCGTGCGGCTTGTTGAATGCGCCGAATGTCGCTGACAGCCTGGTCGAGCGCCGCCGCCATGAGTCGATGCATGGTCTCGGGATCGCTGCCTTCGACAAACAGCGGCGTGTAACCGTAGCCGCGTAACAGGTGGTCGAGTTCTTCGTGAGAGATACGCGCCAGCACACAGGGATTTGCAATCTTGTAGCCGTTCAGATGCAGGATGGGCAGCACCGCGCCGTCGGTGGCTGGATTGAGGAACTTGTTCGAGTGCCAGCTGGTGGCGAGCGGGCCGGTCTCGGCCTCGCCATCGCCAACGACCGCAGCGACGATGAGATCGGGATTGTCGAACGCCGCGCCGTAGGCATGACTGAGCGCATAGCCCAGTTCACCGCCTTCGTGGATGGAACCGGGTGTTTCCGGCGCAACGTGGCTGGGAATGCCGCCGGGAAAGGAGAACTGCTTGAACAACTGTTTCATCCCGTCCTCGTCCTGCGGGATGTTCGGATAGACTTCGCTGTACGTGCCTTCCAGCCAGGTGTTAGCCACGATGCCTGGCCCGCCGTGTCCAGGACCGATGATGTACATCATGTTCAAGTCGTGTTCCTTGATGACCCGGTTCAGATGCACATAGATGAAGTTCAGTCCGGGCGTGGTGCCCCAATGACCGACCAGGCGCGGCTTTACATGCGCCTTCTGCAACGGTTGCTTGAGCAGCGGATTGTCGTAGAGATAAATCTGTCCGACCGAAAGATAATTCGCTGCGCGCCACCACGCGTCCATTCTGGCAAGTAGTTCTGGAGTGGGTGGCTTGGTCGGTGAATTCATGATTCGGTTTCCTTCATGCCGGATCGGCTGACCATGCTGGTTAGCATATCGTAATCAGAGTTCTCCGACGGGCTTGCCGGTTTCGCCCATCACTTAGATTGCAGCGGAAATGCACAACGAGTTCACGAGCGTGAAATCGGTATCGTATTGGTGGATGTGTTGATCGCGACCTGCCGTAACACGAGCGTCACGGAAAGAGCGGTGTGTAGATACGGACGTGAGAGTCGAGCTGAGTCGATGCACAACCTCGAATCTCGGTCCGGCGGTTCCCTACGGCACAAATGCCGTAGTTGCCGGGTCGGTTCCATCAACTTTCGATAAGTGCCCGTCGTTGCTGGAAGTATGGGCACACCGCATCCTTGTTTGAAAATATTCAGTCCGACAGGCTGCTAGGTCACGAAAAATTGTGCGACCACTCCAGGAACCTGTCGCAGCGAGCAGCAATTTAGAGACTGTCGAATCTCGCAGGAGATCCTCTCGTAGGAGATAGTTATGAAGATCGCGAAACTGATTGCTGCCAGTACGGTAACGCTGGCGCTGATGACAGGCACTGTGTTTGCCGGAGACACCAAGGAAAAGGTCGACGACGCATGGATTACGACGAAGGTGAAGGCGGACCTGACCAAGGACAAAACGACCAAAGCTCATGACATTCATGTCAATACCAAGTCCGGCGTGGTGGTATTGACGGGTACCGTGGCCTCGGCGGCCGAGAAGGAAAAGGCAGAAGCGAATGCGAAATCGGTGAAGGGCGTGGTCAACGTGGAAAATCAGCTGCGGGTCGCAGCGGCCGAATAAGGACGAAACTTACTTCGACAGGGCAGTTAACGGCGCGTCCGGCAGTGTGCCGGGTCCCCCCCCGGTTCATCGTCGGCGACTGGCAGTCGAACCCCTGCGGGCCGTGGGTTTCTGCGGCCCGCGCGAACCGGGCTGCCCTCCGGTGGCGCTAGCCGACGCTTGCGTACACTACTTAATTTAAGATTAATCAGATACTTGTGCCTGGATAGGCGCGCTTTCCGGAGTTCCCCTGCGGCGCTTCGCGGCTAGGGTTTGGGCCGTATAAACAAGCGACTTTGCGCCATTTGGGTTGCAACCGGCGGCGCGGTGGCCGTCGCTCTTGAATAGAGATATGGCAAACCGCATTTCCCGAGATCCGGAATGGCTGCTTTTTTTAGAGTTCCGATGCTTCGACGCTCCGCGATGCGATGCAATCTGGACTACAATCCGCGCCCCGGATTTTCCAAGCCCGCCTGTTCAGGCCCCGTTTATTTCTCTTTTATTAAGGATGCAGTGTGGATCAAGCGCAGTTAGAGCTTCAGCTGAAGGTATGGAAAGAACTTGCCATAAGCAAGCAGGTGTTGATGCGGACCGCCGCCGAGTCGCTGAAGTTGGATCCCGAGTGCTCACAGGATGAGCTCAAGAAAGCGCTTGATGCTGCCATCAGAAAAAGCCTCGATGCGGATTCCAGCGTGTCGCGTGCCGAAGACCGGGCGCGGAGTGCCGTTTCCGAATCGGAAAAGAAGCTTAACGCAGCACTCAAGGCTCAGGCCACGGCGGAAGCGACGATTGCGGAGCTGACCGCCAAACAGGAAAACCTGACGCAGTCCATGGCTGTAGAGCGTGCATCGGTCGTCAAGGAAGTGCAGCGGCTCAAGGAGCAACTGGTCGAGAAGGAAAAGGCCCTGAAGGCGATTAACACCGCGTTGGCCGATACGCCTGACAACGTGATCAAGAAAATGAAGACGCTGCAAAAACAGCGGCAAGAAGAAGCAGATGCTCGTCGCGCAGTCGAAGCTTCATTCGGCACCTTACGAAAGGAAAAGCAGACTCAGGATCAGTTGACGCAGACGCAGACGGCGAACACGACCAAGCTGGTCACGCGTTATCGCGATCTGCACGCCGCCGCGACGACAGTGCATGAACAGCTGAAGCCGTTGCTCAAGGAAGGCGAGACCGCGCCGACGCTCCCCGATCTGGACAGCAGCCTGCTGGAAGAGATCGAGAATCCCGGCGATAAGAAAGACAAGGATAAAAAGGACAAATCGAGAGATAAGGCACGCAGGTAGCCTGCCCAGATCCCATCCGGACAAAGGATGTCCGCGATCGAGCCTGCAGCCGAGTTAGATACAGCAGCGTAGCCAGCCAGTATTCACTGGTAAACCACTTGCGGTGTCGACACGCAGGCCGCAGTGCGGCAGGTCGAGCGTCCGATCTTTTAGCCGGCTGACGAGTCAGCTCGCTGGTCGTAAAGCTCGCCCATGCGCGGCGCCGACCTCTTCACGCGCTCTACCCACTCGGCTCTCCGACCCGCGGCATGGGACCCGCGGAATGGCCAGGCGCGGTCATCAAACGCTTGCTGAGCGATGCAGGGCATGAATCCGTCCGCGCATTTCCGCAGGCGTTCCCTGACCGGGTGGTCTTGAGTATCCGGTCCGACGCTTTCAGGGGGCAGAAAAATACGTATTGCCGCACTTTGTGCGTGGTTCAAGCTGCCCGTACAGTTATGAGCAGCCACGATTCTCATCATAAACCAGGGGACGATGAACGCAGGTTTTTTGCCCGCGTTCCCGAACAATGTTCCGCGAGCGTCATGTTGCCTGACCGCCGCCGCCTCAGGGGTGCGACCGTGGACCTTTCCAGCGCAGGCGTGTGCTTGACTTTGCCGCAGCCACTCGAGTTGGGTCACGAATATCGTTTTAATATCGATCGCGAGGTCGACGACAAGACGCAGCATCTCGATGTCGTGGGCCGGGTTTGTTTTTGCATTTCCCGCGGCGATGAATTCCGGATCGGCATTCATTGTCCTGACATGCAACTGTCCGCCAGACTTTAGAATTTCAGGCATCGACCGAATTCCAAGACGAGGGACCGGGGTAACTCGCGATATGAAAGGTACTCAGTTCAATCGCGCTGCCCCGGAGAGCGATTTCGCTTGTCATGCGAGTTCATGGATCGTCGCACTGCTGCTCTATCTGTACGCTGGCACCGCATCAGCTGAATTATCGTCCCGGGCTCTGAAAGCACTGACACTTGAAGAGTTGACGAACCTCGAGGTGACTTCGGTCTCCAGAAAAGAAGAAAGCGTGTTCAAGGCCGCGGCGGCCATTACGGTCGTCACCAACGAAGATATCCGGCGATCGGGTGCCACGTCGGTGCCGGAGGCACTGCGGTTCGTGCCGGAGATTCATGTGGCGCGCCGCGATTCCAGCTCCTGGGCCGTCAGTTCGCGCGGCTTCAGCAGCATCAATTCGGAAAAGCTGCTGGTCCTCTCGGACACTCGCAGCATCTACACGCCGTTATATTCCGGTGTGTTTTGGAGCGTGCAGGACTATCTGCTGCAGGATGTCGACCGCATTGAAGTGATTCGCGGCCCAGGTGCTGCACTGTGGGGATCGAACGCGGTCAACGGCGTCATCAACATCAGCACAAGGCGGGCACAGGATACCCAGGGCCTCTACAGCGAAGCGCTCCTGGGCAGTGAAGAACGCAGTGCTGGAGTGCGCTTTGGCGGCACGACGGCGGGCGAAGTCAGCTATCGTTTCTTCGGCAAACATTCCGATCGCGACAGCAGTGCAACGCCGAGTTCGATCACTCAAGATGACTGGCGCATGAGTCACGCGGGATTCCGCGCCGACTGGGAAGCGTCGACGGCGGACGCATGGACTGTGCAGGGCGATGCGTATTACGGCAATGTGGGACAGTTATCCCCCTCGATCGCCGTCGGCGGTCGCCCAGGACCGACTGGGGATCTGGAAGCCGAGGTTAGTGGTGGCAACGTGCTGGCACGATGGCGGCGCACGCTCGATGCCACTTCGGACATCCAGGTACGGGCGTACTATGACCGCACGCATCGTGACGATCAGAGTTTTCGCGATGATCTCGATACGTTCGATGTCGATCTGCAGCATCGGTTCGCACCGGCTTCGAACCAGGAATTGATCTGGGGCGTGGCTTATCGCCTTACGTATAACCAGAATATCGGCAAAGGAATTTTCGCGGTGAGTCCGAACGAGTCGACCGACTCGCTGATCAGCGCATTCGTTCAGGATCAGATTTCGCTGAGCGAGCCGCTGCAGCTCACGCTCGGCACCAAATTCGAGCACAACGACTTCAGCGGCTTCGAGTACCAACCCAATGTGCGGCTCTCATGGGAGCTGTCCCCACGGCATCTGCTGTGGTCGGCCATTGCACGTGCCGTGCGTGTGCCCACTCGCCTTGAGCGAGATATCGATATCGATGTGAATCCGGGCGCTAACCCGATGTACCGGCTGGAGGGCAACGAGGACTTCGAATCCGAAGAACTGCAGGCGTATGAAGGCGGCTATCGCTGGCAGGCCGCGGACAAGTTCGCCCTCGATCTGACGGCCTTTTACAATCGTTACAAGGGGCTGGCTTCGCTGGAGATCGGCGACCCCTACATCGCCGCAGATGGCCGTACCGTGATTCCAATAATCAATGAGAATCTGAATAAAGGCCGGTCGACAGGGGCAGGATTGACTGCCACGTTGGTTCCTTTGCGCGCTTGGCGTCTCATAGCCAACTATTCCTACATAGATATGAACATCGAACGCGGTGGAGTCGATCTCAACAACAATCGCTTCATCGCCGAGGCGACCCCGCGTCATCAGTTCGGCCTGCGCTCGCTGCTCGACATCTCCGACCGTTGGCAACTGGATGCACAGTGGCGGCATCACGCGGCGATTCGCCTTGTCGCCGATCGCATCAGCGCGTATTCCGAGCTGGACGTCCGCGCTGCCTGGCGGGCTACCCCGGCGATGGAAATTTCCGTCGTCGGGCAGAATCTGCTGCACGATGAGCACCCGGAATTTGGGTCGCCACGGACCCGCGGTGAAATCGAACGCAGCGTGTACCTGAAATTTGCTTACGGTATCTGAAGATGTCGTCAGACATCTTCGCGAGAAACATACCGCGACTTTGGTGGGCGCTGCTGGCTCTGGTTGCTACGCTTCTACCCATTGCGGTCGGGCAAGCGGCACCCGCGGCGAGCGAATACGACGTGAAGGCGGCTTTCCTGTTTCAGTTTTCCCGGTTCGTGGAATGGCCGCCAGAGTCCTTTGCCAGCGCGAACGCGCCGCTGACCATCTGCATCATAGGCCGTAATCCTTTCGGTTCGACTCTGCACGAGATTTCGCAGGGCGAATCGGTACAGACGCATGCACTCGAAGTCAGAGTCCATGAGCAGCTGGGAGATCTGGACGGCTGTCACATCGTCTTTGTGAGTCATTCGGCAGGCCCGCCTGCGTCGCAGGTTCTCGCCTACCTTGCCGGCAAGCGCGTGTTGACCGTCGGCGATGGCGCAGACTTTACCCAGCTGGGTGGAGTCATCGGCTTTGTCAACGTCGATGGCAAGGTTAGATTGCAGGTCAATCGCAACTCGGCAGAGACGGCGCAGTTGCGGATCAGCGCCAAACTGCTGCGTGTCGCCGAGCAGGTCAGTTGAGCGCCCGCATGCGCACTCAAGACAGGCCTATCGCCAGACAGCTGATGACGCTGATGATGCTGACCAGTGCGGTCGTGCTGGCGTTCACCTGGGCGGTCTTCGTCAGCTACGAGATCTACACGACGCGCCTGTCGACCACTGCGCAGGTGCGAACGCTGGCAGAGGTGATTGCGACCAACAGCACTGCGGCATTGGCTTTCGAAGACACGAACGATGCGAGCGAAATCCTCAGTGCGCTGCGGGCCGAGCCCACGATCACCTTGGCGGGACTTTACGACAGGAAGGGGGTCCTGTTCGCGACATATCCCGCCAGCATCACCGCAGCGGATCTGCCGCGCTCGATACCCGTCGATGGGTATCGTTTTGCAGATAACTTCCTGATCGGCGTGGAGCCGGTCATTCAGGGCGACAATGCACGCTTAGGTACACTCTATCTGCAGGCCGACATGCAGTTTCTGACCAGCCAGCTGCTCGCCTACAGCGGCATGGTGGTGATCGGGCTGGGCGGTAGCTTGTTGCTCGCTTATCTGATTTCCCGAGTGCTGCAGCGGAAGATCTCTGCACCCATTCTTGCGCTCGCGGAGACATCCCGTGCCATCTCCGGTCGTAACGACTATTCGGTGCGTGCCCCGCGGGTCGAAACGGCGGAGCTTGCGGTGCTCACCGAGGCCTTCAATCAGATGCTGACGCACATTCAGGCTCAGCACCTTACTCTGACCCGGAGCGAGATCACGCTGCGTACTCAGCTGGATCGAATGGATCTGCTGAACAAGGTCTCGCGCGCGATCGGCGAGCGCCAGGATCTGCAAAGCATTTTTCAGGTGGTCTTGCAGACGCTCGAGACGAGCGCCGGTGCGGAAGCCGGATGCGTGCTGCTGCGCACCGAGAACCAGCCCGGCTGGCAGTTGATCAGTGTCCGTACCCGGCGCGGATCGTTGACTGTTCCATGGCCGCATGAGGCCTTGCTGGACGATGCGGATCTGGGCGGTGCGGTGGAGCCGGCGCTGAAGTACGAATCCGACATCGCAGGCGCGGACGGTGCGTTCATGCAGTGCCTGTCGCGCGCCGGCTATCGCGCACTGATTCGGGCGCCGCTGGTGGCCGAGCGCAAGGTGCTCGGCATTCTGTTCAGCGCTCGCAGTGAACCGGCCAGCTTCGAGGAAGGCGCAGTCGATTTCGTGCGCCAGCTCAGCGAACATGTCGCGCTAGCCGCTCATCAGACCGGGCTCTACAACGACCTGCAACGCGCCTATCAAGAAGTGCGGCAGTCGCAGCAGACTGCCATGCAGCAGGAACGCCTCAAGGCACTGGGACAAATTGCCAGCGGTGTGGCGCATGACATCAACAATGCGATGTCGCCCATTGCACTGTACGCAGAGGCATTGCTCGAGCGCGAACAAAATCTCACGGTGCAGGGCCGCGAGTATCTGGTCACTATCCAGCGCGCCATCGAGGATGTCGCCGAAACGGTGGCCCGCATGCGCGAGTTTTACCGTCGGCGCGAGCCGCAACTGGTGCTCGGCCGCGTCAATCTCAATGCACTGGTGCTGCAGACGGCCGAACTGACCAAGCCACGGTGGAGCGACATGCCGCAGGAACGCGGGTTCGTCGTCAAGCTGGAAACCCGGCTCGCGCCCGATCTGCCGGAAATCATGGGTGCGGAAAGCGAGATACGCGACGCGCTCACGAACCTCGTGTTCAATGCGGTAGATGCCATGCCGGATGGGGGGACGTTGACGATCACGACTCGAGTGGCTCCCGCCGCGCAGACCCTCGAAGAATTTGCACCGCAAGTTTGTCTGGAAGTGACCGATACCGGCATAGGCATGGACGAGGAAACCAGACGGCGCTGCCTGGAACCCTTCTTTACCACCAAAGGCGAACGTGGCACCGGACTGGGTCTGGCCATGGTGTTCGGCATGATCCAGCGACATAGCGCTGAAATTCAGATAGACAGTGTGCCGCAGCACGGCAGTACCGTGCGTCTGATCTTTGCAGCGGCG
>JAIBJL010000045.1 GCA_020029545.1 Gammaproteobacteria bacterium | reverse complement strand
GTGCAAGTTCGGGATCTGCAGGATCGCAGCGGCACCGTGTGGGAACGTCGCTATCGGTTTCCGGGCCGGGCGCTCAGCGTAGTGCGGTCGGTCAAGCAAATAGAGGCCGACGGCTCGCTGGTCGAGCGACTCGGTGCCGGCCTGCACATGCGCCTCAAGGTGCGTGAGATCGACGGCGCCATCCATTTCATCAGCGACGGTTATTTCTTCCGCTTGGGGTCGCTGCGATTGAACATTCCCGGCTGGGTTCCGCCTGGCATGACTTGCGTCGTTCATGAGGACAAGGGTAATGGTCGGTTTCGCTTCGTCATGCGAACCAGCCACACCTGGTTCGGCGAGATGTTCGTGCAGGATGGGGAGTTCCACTGATCGCGGTCGCAGCGCTGCGGCTGTGCCTGCGCTAGCCACTGACACCACTTGTTCATGAATCATCCGGCTTAGCGGTCTGCGCGAAGCGAGTCGGACGCAAGCGGGTTGGGGGTGAGGTCGAGCGAATCGTAGAACAACTGCTCGGCCGGCAGACCGTGCAAGGTGCAATCGGTACGTATCGTTGCGATCATCGCGACGGGTCCGGAGACGTAGACGTCTACTTCGCGCAGCGATGGATAGTCTTCCAGCACGGCGTCTTGCACGGGATCGGCGCGGATAGTCCGGTACTCATCGGGCCGGTGTTCATCGGGTTGGGTGGCAACGACGGGCGTGTAGCGAAAATTTTCGTATAGCCGCGACCAGTCGCGCAGCGTGAAATCTTCGTAAAGTTCGTGCGATGTCTGCGCGCGCCAGTACAGATGCAAAGGACGGCGATCACCGCCTTCCAACAGATGTCGCAGCATCGAGCGCAGGGGTGCGTAGCCGGTGCCGCTGCCCACGAGAATGGCAGGGCGCGGCGAATGCTCGCGAAACCAGAACTGTCCGAGAGGACCTTCGATCCGCAGCAGCGTCTTGAGACTGTCGGCGGCGAACACCTGGTCGGCGAATCCACTGTCCGCACGTCGCGGTACGTGCAACTCGATGAACGCGGTGTCATGCGGCGGACTCGCGATCCAAAAGCTGGCGCGGCGACCGTTCGGCAGCAGGACGTCGATGTGCTGACCCGCGCGGAACGCAAAGGGTTCATTCGCCGGCAGGCGCAACGACACCGCCATGACATCGCTGGCGAGCGGTCGCCGCTGTTCGATTCGACAAGGCAACTGCCGCACCAGGACTTCGGCCGCAGGCTTGATCTCGCGCACCCGGATGCGGAGTTCTGCGCTCGCAGCCTGGGCTTGGCACAGCAGCGCATAGCCTTCCTGCGCCTCCTTCTCCATCAGGCCGGGAGGTCGACCGTTGCGGTAGCGTACGGCGCCCGTTTCGATGCGGGCCCGGCAGGAGGAGCACAGTCCGGCGCGACAGCTGTAGGGCAGATTGATGCCGGCACGCAGTGCCGCGCCGAGAATGGTTTCGTCGTCGTCGACTGCAATGATCTGCTGAGCTGGCAGCAGTGTGATCCGTGAACGCATGTTGCGGGAAAGTCCGGAAGATGCTCAGCTTTGGCGACGATCGTTATGACGACGATTGCTGAACCGGCGGGCGCGGATTTTCGGCAGATTGGGCTTGCGTCCCAGTGCATGCACCAGTGCATCGTTCAAGGCCGTGATGGCGCGATCGCGCTCACCCAGTTGTTCCATCAACGCGGCGAGCAACTGATAGGCCTCCAGCCGCGGGCGGATCGCGATACTGGTTTCAAGATAGCTGCGCGCTTTGCCGTACAACTCCGCCCGCATCGAAAGGCGCGCGCATGTCAGCAGCAGCGCCGCATCTTCGCTGTGTTTCGGCAGCCATTGCTCGGCGCGGTCAAGTGCTTCCAGCGGCTCATCGGCTTCGAGTTCGCCATAAATCAGGACCGCCGCTTCATCCCATTCCCGGTTCAGCAGTGCGCGCAGCTGCACTTCGGCTGCCGCATGTTCTCCGCATTGCGTGGCAGCTCGCGCGTACACCTGAACGATCTGCGGATGCTGCGCCAGCGATCTGGGCAGTTGCTTCCACGCGGCGCCGAGCAGCTTGGCGTCCGCCGCGGTACCGGCGGCCTTCAGGCGATCCATGTAAATCTGGGTGACCGTTTCATCGGCAACGCGTGTACTGATCCCGCGCGTGCTGCGCAGCCGCGGTTCAAGTGCCTGCAGTCCTTCCCAGTTGCCCGTTTGTCGAAAGACTCTGGCGAGCAACAGCAAACCGCGAGCGTTCTGTTCGCCAATCGCATCGAGCTGTTCGAGCGTGGCCTGTGCCTGTTGCCAGTGCTTGTGCTTGAGATGCACTTCGGCTTGCATGATCAGTGCGGGCGCGCGCCGGTCGGTGGCGATGTCGAGGGCACGTGCCAGGTGGTCATCGCACCGCTGGTCCGCCCCAAGAAGCTCGGCGGCCCGTGCTGCCACGAGGTAATGCGCCGCGGGTGCATCGGCCTCGCGGGCCGAGCGTAATACCGTCGTTTCCGCTTCTTCCCAGTTGCCCTCCGACAATTCCAGCAAGGCACGCGAGAGACTACGTCGCGCGCGCTCCTGCTTGCGCTGCCGCTGCGCTTCGCGCCACAGGCTGCGCGCATTGGCCAGACGAATCAGCCAGCGCACCAGGAACCAGGCGGCGATCAGCAGGAGCACGAAGGTCACGAACGACATCTCGACCAGTCGGCCCGCAAAGCGCAGTGCGACATAGCCCGGATCGGTCAGTAAATACTGCGCGAGCAGCGCCCCGGCGATCAGTGCAGCAGCGATGTACAGACTGCGTTTCATGCGACCGGTCGGGCGCCAGGCGACAACTTTTGCAGCAGTTTGGCCGAGGCCGTGATGTCCGGCAGCGGTGGATCGATTCTGATCGGTTCCAGGGCCTGGATCTCATCCAGCAATGTGCGGCCGGCAGGCTCGGTGAGATCGAAAAATTCACCGAGCCAGCGCCGGGCGCTCGCGAGGGCGGTGCGGTACATCGTTTCGTCGTGTCGTGCCACAGCACTGCGTGCCGTAAACAGCAGGAGCTGCAGGTGCTGGCGGCGCACCATTTGTTCATCGAACGTGACCACATTGCCCGCCTGGTCGTCGATTCTGCGCACGCTGATCAGCGCCGACAGCGCGTTGCTGACGACAGTGCGCGAGCGTGCCAGGAATCCCTCGGGCAATGCCTTGTTACGATCGGCAGTGCGCTCGACGGCGATGACACCTTTCACGGCAGCGCGGTCGGCAAGTTCTTCAGCGCTTGCCAGGCGTGCGACGATGCCGGTGACGTCCGGCATGGCGACGCTGCGTAAGGCCTGCACGTCGCGCACCAGCTGCTGGCGCACCGGTGCGAGGCCCGCATCGCGCAGCGAGGCGAGCCGGGAGTCGGCAGATTCCAGTGCGGTCACCGCGGTGTCCACATCGCGGTGCAGTGCCAGGCTGCGTTGTGCGATTTCCATCAGGTACAACGCTTCGGCTCGGGACCACGCGCGTTGCGGACCTTCGGTCTTGCCGTGCAGTTCCTCGACCGCCGTGCTCAGTTCCTGAACCTGCTTCGGCATCGACGCCAGGGAGTTGATCGTGCGCGTCAGCTCGTTGCGATGCTGTTGCTGCTGCGCCGCTAGTGCGCCGAGATCCGCTCGCAACGACTCGCGCTCAGCCTGCGATTGACGTGCAACGTCACTGATCTGATCGACGCGATCACGCAGCGAGTCCAGTCGCAGCAGGGCATAGAGCGCGGTAGCCAATCCGAGTACGGCAACCGCCGTCGTGAAGCGGCTGTAGGAATGCACGCGTTTGCTTGCTGCCGGGCCGGCGGGAAGTGCGGCCGGCGGTGCGGCTTCCGGAATGAGATCAGCCATGAGGTTGGATTGCAGGCGAAATCTGCGCGTATCGTAGCACGCACTCTGGCGACGGCGGCTCAGCTACGGACGCGGCCACGGGTTCGCCAGTAGCATAGGGCACCGAGCAGCGAATCGTCGTCTGCGCCCCCGGCCACCACGATATCGCCCTCCAGCTGCAACGCCAGCGCGGCCTGTCGTATGCGTTGACTTGCGACCAGCAACGGCGTGGTGCGTAACAGTCGCGGAGCCATGTCGCCCAGCAGCGTTACCAGATGAGTCAGCGTGGCGACACTAGTGGCCGTGACTACATCGATGTCGCCCGCCTCCCAGCGCATCTCAAGATCTCGCAGTGCGACCGCATCGACGACCGGCAGCGAGCGGCGGTAAACCTCCAGCACATCGACCTGCGCTCCCAGTGCGGTGAACGATTCCTGCAACAAGGTGCGTCCCCCGTTACCGCGCACGATCAGCACGCGTGCGCATTGACTCGATGCGATGTCGGGATGGGCCAGAAGCGCCTCGCTGTTGGCCTCCGCATTGGGCGTTATATCGACCTTGATGTCGATTGCCGACAGCGCCGCTGCAGTCGCCTTGCCGATCGCAGCGATCCGCGTGGTGCTGTTACGCACGATCAAATGCGAGCCGTGCTCGACGGCGTTCACGCTGACAAACACCACGAGATCGTACTCGCGCTCAGCGACCGCAGGCACCGGCTCGATGTCGATCACAGGGAAACTCAACGCCTGGCCGCCCAGGCGCTGGATGTGGTTCACTAAAGAAACGGCCTGACGCACCGGGCGCGTCACCAGGACCGACGTGCCATGCAGTGGCGGCACCACCAATGGAATCATGGCGACGCCTTGCGCTGTTCGGCGAGCAACACGTCGGCACCGGCCAGCAACAGGCGGTCGGCTAGCTGCTCGCCCAGCGACTCCGCATCGTCGGCGCTACCGCTGATGTCGTCGCGAAATAGCTGTCGACCGTCTTCGGAGCCGACCACACCCCGCAGTCGCAATTGTCCCGTGTTGAGCTCGGCAAATCCGGCAATCGGCGATTGGCAGCTGCCCTGCAGACGTCGTGCAAACGCGCGCTCGGCCCGGCAACAGATTGATGCCGCCTGATCGTTGAGCGCTGCGGCATATTGCTGCGTGGCTGCATCCTCGCTGCGACATTCAATGCCGACAGTGCCTTGCCCGACCGCAGGCAGCGAGCGGTCAAAATCGATGGGATGCGTGATGCGATGGGATAGACCCAGGCGAATCAATCCGGCGCTCGCCAGAATGATGGCATCGTACTCGCCGGCGTCGAGCTTACGCAGACGCGTTTCGACATTGCCACGCAGCAGCAGAATCTGCAGATCCGGACGCGCGGCTTTCAGCTGACATTGCCGGCGCAGACTGGACGTCCCGACGCGCGCGCCCGGCGGCAGCGCATCCAGCGTGGCAATCGTCGTCGACACAAAGGCATCGTGCGCATCGGCACGCGGCAGCATGGCCGCAAGCTCCATGCCCTCGGGCAATTCCGTCGGCACGTCTTTCATCGAATGCACGGCGATGTCGGCGCGACCTTCGGCGAGCGCGAATTCCAGCTCCTTGATGAACAGCCCCTTGCCGCCGACCTGCGCCAGCGGCCGGTCTGTGATCCGATCCCCCTGCGTGGTCATGGGCACCAGTTCGACGTGTAGTCCAGGATGCTGTTCCGTCAGGCGTGCGGCAACATGTTCAGCCTGCCACAACGCGAGACGGCTTTGTCGGGTCGCAATCCGGATCAAAGACGAGTTCATCGTGGTTGGTTCGAGGTTGCAGCGTGAATGCAGGGTAGATAATTTGCACTCATTGATTTGTGCCACCGGTTTCGGCGCGGCGTATTTGCAGCATCAGGCTGATGAGCGCAATGATCAGCGCCAGCACTACCGGACCAAGGAACAGACCGATCGCTCCGAACGCGGAGATACCACCCAGTACGCCGATGAAGACGGTGAGCGTGCCGACTTTGGCACCCCGCGACACCAGCAGTGGCCGCACTACATTGTCGACCAGCGATACCAGCGCTGCGCCCCACACCACCATGAAAACGGTTGCGCCCCAGCGTTCCTGGCCTGCCAGCGCAAGCGCTGCCGGTACCCACACCAGCGCCGTGCCGCCGAAGGGCAGCAAGGACACAATGGCCGCAATGACGCCGAATACCAGCGGCGAGGGCAGGTCAACGATCAGGAACGCGATACCGACCAGCGTCCCCTGGATCAGCGCGGTCACACCGGTGCCGACGACCATGGCACGCGTGACAGATCCGATGTGATCGAACAGCTGCTGTTTGTAGATGCGTGACATGGGAATCAGGTCGCGGGTCGTCTGCAGCATCTCCTCGCCATCGCGGATGAAAAAGAACAGGATGAACAGCATCAACATGAAGCCGAACACCGTGCCGACGGCACCGACGAAAATCTTGCCGCCGAACGATGCCAGCCAGTGCAGTGCGTCCTGCGTGCCCTGCACGAACCAGCCGCGCACCTGCGCCGTATTGATACTGAATGTGCCGTCGAGCCACTCGAGACCGCTGCGGATCCACGGAACCTTGGTCAGATCCAGTACGTTGGACCGGTCTGCAACCGTGGTCTGCACATACTGGATGAGTTCGCCGACCTGGGTGGCAAAGGCGGCGCTCAGCGCAGTGAGCGGACCGACGAACACCACCAGTGTCAGCAGTGTCAGCGCAAATGCCGAAGCGTGCGGCCGGTTGCGCAGCAGGCGGGTCAGGCGGCGATGCAGCGGATTCAGCAGGAATGCGAGAAAAATCGCCCACATCAGCGGTCCCAGAAACGGCTCGACGATCCGGTAGAACGCCAGACCCAAGGCAAGCACGGTAAACAATGCGAAAGTTCGTGCATAGAAACGATCGCGAGGCGGCACTGCACGGGGCAGTGTATTCATCGGTTCGACTCCGCGGATGGATTGCCACATGCTATCACCCGCCGGCGCGACGAATCCCGCGGATGGCAAGCCTGGCGGTATCGTGCCGTGCGTGCCGCGCGCGGCTAGCTCGTCGAACTCGACCCAACAGCGCCGCAATCAGGTATTTTCCGCACTCACTCAATATGACGAGCAGGACCAGGAGCCCAAGCAATGAACACCGAAGTGAACACCGACAAACTCATCGAGGACCTCAAAGTGGTGATACGCGACGCTGAAGCACTGATCAAGGCCACTTCCGCACAAACGGGCGAGAAGATTCAGGAAGTTCGCGCCAAGGCCGAGGAGTCGCTGCGACAGGCCAAGGTGCGCCTTACCGAAGCGGAAACCGAGGCGGTGCGGCGGGCCCGCGAAGTGGCCGATGCCACGGAAGAGTATGTGCGCGAGAATCCGTGGCAGTCGATCGGCGTCGCTGCCGGTATCGGTCTGCTGCTTGGCGTACTGATCAGTCGTCGTTGAGCGAAGTGCGCACGCCACAGGGCGTGATCCGCGTCATCTCCCGACAGAGAATCCACCCATGAGCGCGCTTCCGGAAGACGATTCCCGCGGTACGGCGAGCGGATTGTTCAAGTCGCTGAACAATTTCGCCAGTACGCTGGTGAACGTTGCTCACACACGCCTGCAGTTGCTGACGACCGAGTTGCAGGAGGAAGTGCAGCGCGCGGCAGAACTGGTCGTATGGGCGTTCGTCTCCCTGTTCGCCGCCTTGCTCGCCGTGTTTCTGGGGGCGCTAACCGTCATCTTCTACTTCTGGGATACGCATCGGTTGCTGGCGGCGCTGATCACGACCGGGGTCTTCGTCGGCTTGTCGATCTGTGCCGCGCTCGTGCTGACCGCCAAACTGCGGGGGCGTCCCCCGCTGCTCGATGACACGCTGGCGGAACTCGCGAAGGATCGCGATCAGTTGCGCGGCCATCTGTGACTGCGTTCTCTGACGGTGCCCTCCGTGTCTGCGCCCTCTGCTACTGTGCCCTCTGCTACTGTGCAGGGGTGACGGAGCAGCCATGACCGACCGCCGCAGTGAACTGGAGAGCCGTCGTCGCGAGCTGCTGGCAAAATCGGCAGCACAGCGCGGGCTGCTGGCCACCGCGACGCGGGATATCGAAAGCCGATTGCGCGGCCTGGATCACGTGATCGATCTCACCCGGCGTTTTGTCGCGCAGCCTGTCTTGCTGGCGAGTGCACTGACGATGGTGATGCTGATCGGCCCCAAGCGGTTGCTGTCCTGGGCGGGGCGGGCGCTGGTGCTGTTCTCCACGGGACGCCGTCTGCTCAGGCGCATGCGTTGAAGGCTCCGAATAGACGAGGCGTCTCGACTTGCCACCGGCCTGCCGCCTGTCTCAGGCTTCGCCGCGAATTCTGCGCAATAGTTCGGCCGAGTGTCGACGACTGACTTCCAGCACGGTGCCGCAATCGCGCATGCGCACGACATAGTGTCCATCCTCGCCGCGCTCGACGGCGGAGATGTGTTTTTCTGCGACCAATGCGTTGCGATGAATGCGCAGGAAATCGCCGGAGAATTCTTCCGACAGCGATTTCAGCGATTCGTCGATCAGGCTCTCGCCGCCCTTGTGACGCACCGTGATGTACTTCTGGTCCGACACGAAATAGTAGATGTCTGCGATCGGAATCAGGCGCAACTGTTCGCCCAGGCGCGCACAGATCTGTTCGCGACGGTGGGCAAGGCGAGCCGCCTGCGCTACTTTGGTCAATCGCTGCGGCGAAATGCGGGAGGCATGGCGCAAGGCATGGGCCAGCTTTTCCTTGCGTACCGGTTTAAGCAGGTAGCCGACCGCTTCGGTCTCGAACGCTTCCACGGCGTACTGATCGTAAGCGGTCGTGAAGATCACGGCAGGCGGCTGTTCCAGCGATTCGATGTGACGCGCCACTTCGATGCCGGACAGCCCCGGCATCCGTACATCGAGCAGCACGACATCCGGATGCAGTTCGGCGCACTTTGCCAGCGCCAGTTCGCCGGTCGCGGCTTCGGCGATGACTTCGCAGTCGTCGATCTCCGCCAGCAGGCGTCGCATGCGATCGCGCGCCGGTAATTCGTCATCGACAATGAGCAACTTGATCATGGACTGTGTTGTGCTGCCTCGGCGAACGGGAAAATCAGGCGCGCGGAGAATTCGCCAGCTTCCTGGCGCGTTTCGATGCGAGCTCGTCCCGGCCATGCCAGCGACAGTCGCTGACTGATATTTTCCAGTGCCATCCGATTGCCTTCGCGGTCGCCGTAATTATGCTGCAGCGGAATCGGATTGCGAACTTCGATCTCGATCCGCCCGTCGCGCAACGAGCCGGTGATCGTAATCAGGCCGCCGGCCGGCAGCATTTCGATGCCATGATAGACCGCGTTCTCCAACAGCGGCTGCACGATCAGGGCGGGTACCTGCGCCCGCATGGGCAGGCTGTCGACATCCCATTGCACCTGCAGGCGATCGCCCAGGCGCAGCTGTTCGATACGCTGATGAGTACGGGCAATCTCCAGTTCGTCGCGTAACGAGATCTGCGTGTGCGCCTCATCGAGACTCGCGCGGAACAAATCGGCGAGGTCTTCCACCGCCTGCTCGGCGCGCTCCGGATTCGAGCGCGTCAGTTCGGCGATCGTATTCATGCTGTTGAAAAGAAAGTGCGGGCGGATGCGTGCTTGCAATGCTCGTATGCGCGCCAGCGCCGCCATCTCGACATTGCGCTTGCCTTCGGCACTGATGTGGAAATAGCGCAGCGCGAGAGCGCTGACGATGAAACCCACGGCCACGTTGCGCAGCAGAAAACCGGCGTGATCGAGGGGAAACAGCGGTGTCGCTGCGCCCCCGCCGCTGCTCCAGGTTTGTCCAACGCGAAACACCAGTTCCGAGACGATACCTACCGTCAACAGCAGCAGACCCAGTGCGATCGTGGCAGCGCGCGGTATCGACATGCTCTGCAACCAGGCGCGCGTACGGCACAACACTGCCGAACAGGTCAGACCCACCCATAGCAAAAACAGCGAGCAGCCCGCCAGGTCGATCCAGAAGTTGTGCACTAGCGAGTCGCGCACCAGCGCAATCATGATGGCCACCACCTCGACGATCAGTACGATCGCCAGCACGGCCTGTGCCGAACAAAAATCCGGAAGGTGCAGGGTGGGCGCTGGACCGCGATGATCGATTGCGGTCGAGGTCATTGCTGTGCCCGTCAGTTCGAATCGGGCGCGACTTTGGCGTCGCGCGCACTGGTGAACAGCGCATCCTTGAGTCGGAACAGCGTCGAGATATCTTCGTCGCCGTGCCCCTGTTCGATCAGGCGGCGATAGTGCACCAGCGTCATTTCAATCAATGGCAGCTGAACGCCGTGACGGGCCGCCATGGCGCGGCAGATCTTGAGGTCCTTGTCGTGCAGGCGCACGCGAAATCCCGGTGGATAGTCGTTGCGCACGATATTCGGCGCCCGATTGACGAAGTACCAGCTCGAACCGGCCCCCTTGCCCAGTGTTTCGATCAGCTTGTCCAGCGGCAGGTCCTGCGATTTCGCAAAAGCCATGGCTTCCGCGACGGCCTGGATGACACCGGCACACATGATCTGATTGGTGGCCTTGGCGGCCTGCCCGGCGCCGTTCTCGCCGAAGTGCGTGACGGTCTGGCCCATGGCGTCGAGCACGGGTCTGGCGCGGGCGAAGGTCTCGGCGTCCCCGCCGACCATGATGGCCAGGGTACCGTCGCGTGCGCCTTCCACCCCGCCGCTAACCGGAGCATCCAGAAATCTCGCATCGCGAGTACGCAGTCGATGCGCCGCGGCGCGTGCCGTATCGGCGCTGACCGTGGAGCAATCGATGACGATTTTGCCGGCAATCGCAGCGGGCAACAGTTCATCGACCACGCCGAGCACGTCGGTGTCAGCCGAAACGCAGATCACGATCACATCGCACAGACCCGCGAGTTCAGGCAGCGTCTGCGCGGCATGGCAATGAGTTGCCTGCGCGAACTTGATGGCTTTGGAGCGCGTGCGGTTCCAGACCGCTGTGAGCATGCCGTGCTTGCTGAGGCTCCGCGCCATGCCGATGCCCATGGCGCCCAGACCGACGAAACCGACCTTCAATGTCATTTGCACCAGCTGTCCATGTTCGCCTTGGCCGACGCACGCGCCGCGTCGAGTTCTTCGCTGGTGAGGTAGTGACGTTCGCCACCAGGCTTTTCTTCGTAGAGCTTCTGCGAGTTCATGTACTTGTCATAGCGATCGCGCGCCTTGCTGCAACGTTCGGCGCGGTCCTTGGCGTTCAACTGCGCGGCATTGGCCTGATTCGTCTGCTGGGTGGCGGCTTGCGCGCGCGCCTTGTCGGCTTCCTGCATGCGCTTCATGTCCTCTGCTTGGCGCGTCACTGTGGTTGGATCGACCTTGGTGGTCTGCACATTGAGACGCTCGGCCGGCAGGGTGCGGGGCTTGTCGGTGTACAGCACGTTGCCCTTTTCGTCGGTGTATTTGTACACATCGCTCGCAGCAACGTGACCGGAAGCGACGGTCAGGGCGCCCATCAGCATGGTCAGCGTGATCGCAGATCGCAGCATGGCTTACTCCGTCAATCGATGAATAGGATCAGTAGCCGTCAGTAATCGAGGGGGTAGCGTCGGATCGAATAGGTTCTACAGTGCCTGCGAATCCGTCTCGCCCGTCCGGATACGTACGACGTGTCCGAGTGAAGTCAGAAAAATCTTGCCATCGCCGATACGCCCGGTGTTTGCCGCCGTCGCGATGGTCTCGATGACGCGATCGACGTGTTCGCTCTCGACCGCTACCTCGATCTTGCACTTCGGCAGAAAGTCGACTGCGTATTCCGCGCCTCGATACAGCTCGGTGTGCCCGCGCTGGCGCCCGAATCCCTTCACTTCGGTCACGGTAACACCCGCAATCCCGATCTCCGAGAGCGCTTCGCGGACTTCATCGACTTTGAATGGCTTGATGATCGCGGTCACCAGTTTCATGAGCGACTCCATGTACTTGTGCAGCGCCGCGAGCGCTTTTTGAGGTCTCAGGAGTGTAGCAGGAAGGTTGCACCGGCGTGTGTGGGGGCGACCCCGACATCACATGCAAATGTGGACTCGGTCACGGTTGGGCGAGGACGCGGGGCCTGGGCAGGAAGCAGAATCGACGACCATTGTGGTAGCGGCGGCTCTTAATCTGACCCACGCCCATGGCCCCAGGCCCAAAGAAAACGGGCGCCGCAGCGCCCGTTTTCGAGAATCGAGAGCCGAACGGCTCGTGACTCCCTATCAGAGGCTGTAGCCCCGCTCGCCGTGTTCGACGGTGTCCAGACCTTCGGTCTCCGATTCCTCGGTAGCGCGCAGGCCGATGACCACATCGACGATCTTGTAGGCGATAAACGAAACGATACCCGACCAGAGGATGGTCATTCCCACGCCCCACAGCTGTGAGATGACCTGCGTGCCCATGCCCGCGTAGCCCCAGGTTCCGGCCACGTAATCGTAGATACCGGTGCCGCCCAGTGCTGGGTCGTTGAACACGCCTGTCAGGATGGCGCCGAGGATGCCGCCCACGCAGTGCACGCCGAAGACATCGAGCGAGTCGTCGTAGCCGAGCGCGCTCTTCAGCTTGGTGACCGAGAACAGACAGACCAGGCCGGCGATCAGGCCGATGATGATGCTGCCCATCGGACCGACCCAGCCGCAGGCCGGCGTGATGGCGACCAGACCGGCAACGGCGCCCGAAGCCGCACCTAGCATGGTCGGTGTGCCGCGGAACACCCACTCGCCGAAGGTCCAGGCGCAAACTGCGGCAGCCGTGGCGAGGAACGTGTTGATAAACACCTGTGCGGCAAATGCATTCGATTCGAGGTTCGAACCGACGTTGAAGCCGAACCAGCCGACCCACAGCAAGGCAGCGCCGATCATGATGAACGGAACGTTGTGCGGAGCCATGGAGGTCGTGCCGTATCCCTTGCGCTTGCCAACCAGCAGACAGCCGACCAGACCGGCGATACCCGCATTGATGTGCACGACCGTGCCGCCTGCGAAGTCGAGGGCGCCTTTCTGGAAGATGAAGCCGGCGCCTTCACCAGCGGCAGTTGCAGCAGCTGCATCGGTGTACGCATCCGGACCGGCCCAGAACCACACCATGTGCGCGATCGGCAGGTACGAGAAAGTGAACCACAGCACCATGAACAACAGCACTGCGGAGAACTTCATGCGCTCGGCGAATGCACCGACGATCAGGCAGGGCGTTATGGCGGCGAATGTCATCTGGAAGGCGGCGTACAGATACTCAGGAATGTAAATGCCTTTGCTGAACGTGGCGGCCGGGGTGAGATTGCCCGCCGCGTCGAGCATGCCGGCGAGGAACATGCGGCTGAACCCGCCGAAGAAGGCGTTGCCTGAACTGAAGGCAACGCTGTAACCGTAGATAGCCCACAGCACCGATAGCAGGCTGAACGTCACGAAGATCTGCATCGAAACCGACAGGATGTTCTTTGCGCGGACCATGCCCCCGTAGAACAGTGCGAGGCCGGGCACCGCCATCATGAGGACGAGCAGGGTGCTGACCATCATCCAGGAGATGTCGCCTTTGTTGTAGGTTGGCGCTGCCGGTGCGGCTGCTGTTGTTTCCGCTGGAGCAGCTTCGGCGGGCGCCGCCGTTGCTTCCGCCGGAGCCGCTTCTGTCGCTGCAGGTGCCGGTGCGTCCTGCGCCATCACCAGATCGGGTCCGAAGAGCGTAAACGCGAACAGCGTCAGGCTCCACAGGTAAGTGAGCACGCGGCTCGTTGCCAAGGGTCTTTTCACTGTCGTACTCCTACGGAAGGAAGAATGAATATTTTTTGCTGCCAGGATGTGCTCATCAACTAACTACACCGCCTCAAGGCCGGTTTCGCCGGTACGGATACGGACCGCCTGCTCCAGATCGATCACAAAAATCTTGCCGTCGCCGATCTTGCCGGTACGGGCGACGTTGGTAATGGCCTCGACCACCTGCTCGGATATCGAATCATCCACTGCCAGTTCGATCTTGGTCTTGGGGAGAAAATCGACCCGATACTCCGCTCCCCGATACAGCTCGGTATGTCCGCGCTGCCGACCGAACCCCTGGACTTCCGTGACGGTGATGCCTTGCACGCCGATGTCCGCGACGGCCTGACGAACATCATCCAGCTTGAACGGCTTGATGATCGCGGTAATCAGCTTCATTGCATTCCGGCTCCGGCAGTTCAGGGGCGCGAGCGATCTGATTCGTAGTAAATCTTCGAGCTTCAGTTCGCGCCGCCTGAGAAATGCACTTTCTGTGCCACGGTTTTCGAGCTTGTGAACCGTAGACCTATCGTCGTGCGCATACCGCTACGGCACTATTATGGTGCAATATTTTTGAACAGATGCGTCACAGAAGAGCGTCAACATGCGTCCGCTCGCCCGAACTCTCGCGGGATCGTGACACAACAAGCGAAAAAGGTGCATTACCAGCCATATGCAGACCAAACCTGCCTTGCCTCCAGCGAGGGCGGGCTCTAGAGTCCAGCGAATTCAACGCACTATGTAGAGACAACTCATGGACCCGCGCTTCATCGACGACCTCGCCCGGCGCCTGTCGGCCGCAGTTCCCCAGGGATTGCTTGCGGTCGGCCGGGACCTTGAAGACAACTTCAAGGCGGTGCTGCAGTCCGGTCTTGCGAAGCTCGACCTGGTCACCCGGCAGGAGTTCGATGTCCAGGCAGGCGTGCTCCGGCGCACGCGCGAAAAGCTGGAGGCATTGGAGGCGAAAGTCGCTGCGTTGGAAAAAGAGTTGAGAAGTTCCACGGGGGTCACGGGGAGCACGGGGTAGGGCAGATCCTGAGAATCATGCGAGAAAGCGGATCAGTCAGTTCAAACAAGGCATAAAGCGAGTCACGCTCTTCTCTCCGGCCCGGTGTACCCAGTGATCCCCGTGGAGATCTTTCATCTGACTCTGGAGTAAGCCACGGATGGCAATGGCAACGGTTTTGAGCCGGGCGCAACACGGCATGGATGCGCCGCTGGTGCGTGTCGAGGTGGATGTCGGAAGCGGCTTGCCGAGCATGACGATCGTCGGCTTGCCGGAAGCCGTGGTGAAGGAAAGCAAGGATCGCGTCCGTGCAGCCATCATCAACAGCAATCTGGAAGTTCCTGACGGGCGCATCACCGTCAATCTGTCCCCGGCGGATCTGCCGAAGGAAGGCGGGCGCTTCGACCTGCCGATCGCGATCGGCATCCTGCTGGCATCGGGACAGTTGCCTGACAAGACGCCGCTAGATCAGTGCGAGTTGTATGGCGAGCTGTCGCTAAGCGGTGAAATGCGACCGGTGCGCGGCGCGTTGCTGGCCGCAGTAGCGGCGGCGCGCGCAGGTCACAAGCTCGTCGTACCGGCGCCGAATGCAGCCGAGGCCAGCCTGGTAACCGATTGCAGGATCGCCTCCGCCGCTCACCTGCTGGAGGTGGTGGCTCACGCGCTGGGCAACACCTCACTCGCATTCGTCACCGGCACCGAGCCTCCAATGCATGACAATGTGGCGCCCGACCTGAATGAAGTGCGCGGCCAGGCACAGTCGAAACGGGCGCTGGAAATCGCTGCCGCTGGTCAACATAGCCTGTTGTTCATCGGCCCGCCGGGGACCGGCAAGAGCATGCTCGCACAAAGGCTGAGCGGTCTGCTGCCGGCGATGTCTGAAACCGAAGCGCTGGAAGCCGCGGCCGTACGCAGCGTAGCGGGTGCGCCGCTGCACCTGCCGACGTGGCGCCGTCGACCGTTTCGCAGTCCACACCACACGGCCTCGGCAGTCGCATTGGTGGGTGGTGGTTCGCATCCCCGGCCGGGCGAGATTTCGCTCGCGCACCACGGCGTGCTGTTTCTCGACGAATTGCCGGAGTTCGACCGGCGCGTGCTCGAAGTGTTGCGTGAACCGCTGGAGAGCGGCTCGATCAGCATCTCACGGGCCGCGCGCCAGGCGGAATTTCCAGCGAGCTTTCAGCTCATCGCGGCGATGAATCCCTGCCCCTGTGGTTACCTCGGCGATCCTGTCGGTCGCTGTCGTTGCACGGCGGACAAAGTGCAACGCTATCGCTCGCGCATTTCCGGTCCGTTGCTCGATCGCCTGGACATGCATGTGGAAGTTCCTCGCCTGCCGCTGGAGTCGCTGCGCCTGCCGGCGACCGAGATTGAGAGCAGTGCGCAGGTTGCACAGCGCGTGCTCAAGGCGCGCCATGTGCAGTTGCATCGACAGGGTAAGACCAATGCGCGTCTGACGAATCGCGATGTGGAAAAGCTCTGCAGCGCGACCCCGGCTGCCTTGACGCTGCTGGAACGCGCAGCGACGACACTGGGTCTGTCGGCGCGGGCGCATCATCGCGTGCTGAAGCTGGCGCGCACGATTGCCGATCTGAGCGAGGTGCAGACCATCGAGGCTGTGCACCTGAGCGAGGCGCTGGCATTGCGGCGACTGGATCGTGCTCGACCGAACGGACCGGGCTCGCTGGCCGGAAACCCGGTCCTGAGCCCGACAGGCGGCTAGGGAGGACGGACCCGGGGAATTACTTCGAGCCCGCGACCATGTAATCGACGGCGTTGATGATCGACTTGTCCGACAGGTCCACGCGTCCGCCCTTGATGGGCATGATGCCGGCCGTCCCCTGGAAGCCCTTCAATGCGTGCTCATGCAACGTATCGGTGCCCTTTGCGATGCGCGGACTCCAGGCAGCCTTGTCGCTGTACTTCGGCGCCCCGGCCACGCCGGCGCCGTGGCAGGCGACGCAGGCCATGTTGTACACCTCTTCGCCACCCATATCCGCCAGGGGCGCGGCAGCTTCGACCTTGGCAGGCGCCAGCGCCGAATTGTCCTTGCCGGCAATCGCCAGCCGCGCGACCGGCTTGATCCGTTCGTTGACCGCCGCCCGCATCGCCGGATCGGCCAGCACGTGCTGTTCCTGGGTGTTGGCCGATACGTTGCGTGCCAGTATGTACAGGACCAGCGTAATCGCGATCAGAATCCCCAGAACGAGCATGAAGGTGTCGAAAAACTTCTTATCGTGCTCAACGCTCACAGGGAACTCCGCTCGGACCGCCAGAAAACGAGGCGCGCAGTATAGCGGCCCGGCGTCTGGCCTCAAACGAAAAGAAGTCGAGGAGTCAATGGAAGAGCTGAGTCCACGGCCATCCTGGGATGGACCACTGACGCGGGCCAGGTCGCGGCGAACGCGGTGATGG
>JAIBJL010000296.1 GCA_020029545.1 Gammaproteobacteria bacterium | reverse complement strand
CGCCCGGTCGTCGATATCAGCTTCCCGGAAATCGAAAAGTTCGATGCCTTGCCGGCGCCGCGTGCCGCAGGGGCCACGGCATTCGTATCCATCATGGAAGGCTGCAGCAAGTACTGCACGTTCTGTGTCGTGCCCTACACGCGCGGCGAGGAAGTCAGTCGCCCATATCAATCGGTGATGGATGAAATTCGCGCGCTGGCCGATCAGGGCGTGATGGAAATCAATCTGCTCGGGCAGAACGTGAATGCTTATGCAGGTCCCATGGACGACGGCACGCTGTGCGACCTGGGCACGCTCATTTATTGCGTCGCCGGGATCGATGGCATCGAGCGCATCCGCTTCACGACCTCGCATCCGGTGGAGTTCAAGGATTCGCTGATCGACGCCTATCGCGACGTGCCGCAGCTGGCGAATCATCTGCATCTGCCGGTGCAGTCCGGCTCGGACCGGATTCTCGCGGCCATGAAGCGCGGCTACACGGCGCTCGAATACAAACAGAAGATCCGCAAGCTGCGCGCAGTCCGCCCGGATATCACGATCACCTCGGACTTCATCATCGGGTTCCCCGGCGAAACCGAGCGCGACTTCGAAGCGACGTTGAACCTCATCCGCGATGTCAACTTCGATCAGTCTTTCAGCTTCATCTATAGCCGCCGCCCCGGTACGCCGGCCGCAGCGTTGGCCGACGACGTCAGCGAAATGGAAAAGCATCGCCGTCTCGAACGGCTGCAGGAGCAACTGAACCGGCAGTCGCGCGACATCAGTCGCAGCATGGTGGGCAGTACGCAGCGCGTGCTGGTCGAACGTCGTGCGAATCGCCCGGGTCAGCTCGCGGGTCGCACCGAGAACATGCGCTGGGTGAACTTTGACGGACCGGATACCTTGTTGCAGCAGTTCGCGGATGTCGTCGTCACCGAAGCATTGCAAAATTCTCTGCGCGGCCGTCTGATGAAAGACGATCCTATCTCCACAGCCGCTTCTGCGCATCCTGCGCCCGCGCCATTAGCACATCCATGTGCAGCAGGGGTCACGGGGAACACAGGGTCCGGAGTGGATAGCCCTGAATCGCGACGTGTTGAGTTGTGTTGATTCCGCTGGTGTTGCAGTTCTGTCTATTTTCATTTGCGAATGAATTTTCTTACCCCGTGTACCCCGTGACCCCTGCTGCATATGGATGTGCGAATGCCGCGCGCGTTGGATGCGCAAGAGCGGCCGTGGAAATTCTTTCTTCTCCGGAACTCGTTCATTGAACGCATCGGCCACGCGCGATCTCGCCTTCGAAGCCGTCGACAATCGCCGGCTCGCCAATTTCGTCGGACCGATGGATGAAAATATTCGCCACGTCGAGGATCGACTGGGCGTGCGCGTGCACCGCCGCGGTACCTGGATGGAAGTCTCCGGCTCGCCGGATGCAGCCGCAGCCGCCGAGCATGTGTTGCGACGTCTGTTCGAATTGTCTGCCCGCGAGGCACTGACGCCCGATCGCGTGCATCTCACCTTGCAGGAAGCCGCCATGGAAACCACACCGGTGGTGGTCGCGCATGCATCCGATGAAGTTGCCGTGCACACCCAGCGCGGCGGCATTCGGGGGCGCGGACCCAACCAGAAGCAGTATCTCAACCATATTCGCACCTCCGATCTGACTTTTGGTATCGGGCCTGCCGGTACCGGCAAGACGTACCTGGCGGTGGCGTGCGCCGTCGAAGCGCTGCAGACGGATCGCGTGCGCCGTATCGTGCTGGTACGACCCGCGGTGGAGGCGGGCGAGCGACTCGGTTTTCTGCCGGGCGATCTGGCGCAGAAAGTCGATCCCTACCTGCGGCCGATGTATGACGCGCTGTACGACATGATGGGCTTCGATCGCGTGGCGCGTGCCATCGAGCGACAGATCATCGAGATTGCGCCGCTCGCCTTCATGCGCGGTCGTTCGCTGAACGATTCCTTTATCATTCTCGATGAGGCGCAGAACACCTCGGTCGAGCAGATGAAAATGTTTTTGACGCGCATCGGCTTCGGGTCGAAAGCCGTGGTGACCGGCGACATCACGCAGACCGATCTACCGCGTCAGCAGTTATCGGGGCTGAAGAACGTCATGAACATTCTGCCCGGCGTGGAGGGCGTGTCGTTTACCTTCTTTACCTCGAAGGATGTGGTACGTCATCCGCTGGTGCAACGGATTGTCGAGGCCTACGAGCTGCGTCAGCCGAACACGGCGGAGAACGATCGGGTGCGTGGCAGCGAACCGCCGGACGTCCGCAACCGCGACTGACAAGCAGGTGAACAGTCAACTCGACGTCAGTGTGCAGTTCGCCGGTTCGCGCCGCGGGGTGCCGCATGCAAGCAGTCTGGCGGGCTGGGCACGCGCGGCCTTCGCAGCGCCACTGGCGCGTTCCCGACGTGCGGTCCCCGTCAACCTGACGATTCGTGTGGTCGGCGCTGCCGAGAGCCGGGTGTTGAACCGCAGCTGGCGCGGCCAGGATAAGCCGACGAATGTCCTGTCATTTCCTGCGCAGGACCTGGGGCCTGGGGCTCGGGGCTCGGTCAGGAAGCGTGCAGTCCGTGCAGACACTCTGGCCCAAGCCCCTTCCCCCACGCCTCATGCCCCGCTCATGCTCGGCGATCTGGCGATCTGTGCGCCCGTCGTGGCACGCGAGGCGCGCGAACAAGGCAAGACGGCACAGGCGCACTGGGCGCACATGGTCGTGCACGGGGTATTGCATCTGCTGGGTTACGATCATGAGAACGATCGCGATGCCAATGTGATGGAAGCGCGTGAAGTGGCAATCCTGAAGCGATTTGGCTATTCGAATCCCTATGGCTGAACAGAACGGATCGACCGGACGCTGGCTGCGAAGGATCACCGATACCTTCAGCAGCGAACCGCGCGACATGCAGGATCTCAATCAGGTACTGGTGCATGCGCGCGATCGCGGCATCATCGACGCCGACGCGTTCGAAATGCTCGAAGGCGTGCTGACCGTCATCGAGTTGCAGGTGCGCGACATCATGGTGCCGCGCTCGCAGATGGTCATCGTCGCGCGCGATGCGCCGCCCGAGGAAATTCTGCCGGCCGTCATCGAGTCCGGACACTCGCGCTTTCCGGTCATCGGCGAGGATCGCGATCAGATCGTCGGTATCCTGCTCGCGAAGGACCTGCTGCGCTACTTCATGGAAGGCGGCAAGGATGATTTCGATATCAAGGAATGCCTGCGTCCGGTGGTGTTCATTCCCGAAAGCAAGCGACTGAATGTGCTGCTCAAGGAGTTTCGCGTCAGCCATCATCATATGGCCCTGGTCGTCGATGAGTATGGTGGGGTGTCGGGGCTGGTCACGATCGAGGACGTGCTCGAACAGATCGTCGGCGACATCGGCGATGAATACGATGTGGACGACGATCTGGACATTCGCCGCGAAGGCGAGCGCCAGTTCACGGTGCGCGCACAGACACCGATCGAGGACTTCAACGGCTATTTCGGCACGCAGTTCAGCGATGAGGAGTTCGACACCATTGGCGGCCTGGCCATGAACCTGCTGGGCAGATTGCCGCGCCGTGGCGAATCATTCGCGCTGGGCGGGCTGGACTTCAAGGTCTTGCGGGCGGACCGTCGACGGCTGGATACACTGCGCGTGATTACGACCAGGGATATTTTGCCAAAGGAAGACTGAGCAGCGGGCGTGGGGCCTGGGGCGACGGGCCAGAGCCAGAGCCAGAGCCAGAGCCAGAGCCAGAGTAAGGTCAGCGCTGCGCGTCGATTGCTCCTGCCGGGATGCTTGCCGTGCGTCAGGATGTCTTTTTTCTCTCTGAATCTTACCCAGGCCCCGTGCCCCAGGCCCCAGGTCCGCCTACGCAGTAGCGCGGCGTGTAATCCACTTCCGCTATGATCCGCCGTTCACACACTCGTGCGGCAGGTAACTGGTGGAAAGTCTGTTTCAGGTCATCCTCCTCGGCATCATCGAGGGCATCACCGAATTTCTGCCCATCTCCAGCACCGGTCATCTGCTGATCGCCGAGCATTGGCTGGGACGACGGTCGGATCTGTTTAATGTCGCCATACAGGCGGGCGCCATTCTCGCCGTCGTTGTGATCTACTGGCGGCGGCTGTGGGATCTCATCTCGCATATCTCGCGCCCGCAGGACCGCGACTATCTCTACAAGCTGGCGGCATCCTTTCTGCTCACGGTGGTGGGCGGATTGATCGCCAAGAAGCTGGGTCTGAAATTACCCGAAACGATTGCACCGGTCGCACTGGCCCTGATCATCGGTGGGTTGGCGATTCTCGCGATCGAGGCGTATGCCGGACGACATGACGAGAACGACCAGCTCACATGGAAAGTGGCTTTCTGGGTGGGCATGGGCCAGATTCTGGCGGCCGTTTTCCCCGGCACATCACGCTCTGCCGCGACGATTTTTGCAGCGATGCTGGCCGGTATGACCGGCAGGCGCGCGGCGGCGGATTTTGCATTCATCATTGCCATCCCCACGATGTTCGCGGCCACGGCGTACGAAGGCTATGACCTCTACAAAGCGGGTGAGCTGGCCGCCGAGAACTGGACCGAACTCGGCATTGGCTTCGTCGTGTCGGCGATCGTGGCCTTCATCGCCGTGAAATGGCTGCTGCGTTACGTGCAGACGCATCGCTTCACGGTCTTCGCCTGGTATCGAATCATTTTCGGTGCGCTGTTGCTGGCATTTGCCTGAAAGAGCGAGTGGTGATTGGCGAGTAGTGAATGCGGTCTGGGTGGCGGCCGCGACCGACATTCCAATCGCGCCCCAATCGTACGGAGCATCACCTTGGTGCTCGTCCAGGTGACGACTACGCGCGATTACCCATCGGCGTGCTCACAAGAGCGATGCGCGGACTGCACGCGTTGAGGTTGATATGAACCGGCCCGGCGCTTGTCGCCACTTACTTTCTGGCCAGGACAGCGCGTTTCCCGTAATGTCAGGCCGCTAGTAACAATCAACACTGCAAGCTGCGGCAATTCCGCTCGTTCGCTTTCCAAGGGCCTGTGCTTGCTTGAATTCGAGGTTCGCCTGTAATGCGCTCCCACCGATTGACCTGGTTCATTGTCATTGGACTCATTCTCGGTGTCGTATCAGGATACGTTTGTTACACGTTCTTTCCTGCGCACAGCGTCGGCTTTGCAGAAGGCATGACCCTGCTGCCCGGAGCGTTTCTACGATTGATCAAAATGATTATCGCACCGCTGGTGTTCTCCACCCTGGTAGTGGGCATCGCGAAGATGGGCGACATCGCCAGCGTTGGTCGTATCGGTGGCAAGGCACTTGGCTGGTTCATCTTCGCTTCGCTGATCTCGCTGACGCTCGGTCTGGTGCTGGTGCAGCTATTCGAGCCAGGCCACGCCATGCAACTACCGCTACCCGCGAAAAATGCTGCGTCGGGCGTCGCAGCGGGCGCGTTGTCGCTGCAAGGCTTCATCGAACACATGATTCCGACCAGCGTCATCGATGCCATGGCGCGCAATGAGATCCTGCAGATCGTAGTGTTCTCGCTGTTCTTCGGTACGGCGATGGCGGCGCTGGGGGAGCGCAGCCGTTCGGTGATCGAGGTTCTCGATACGGCTGCGCACATCATGTTGAAGGTCACCAGCTACGTGATGATTTTTGCACCACTGGCTGTGTTCGGCGCGCTGGCAAGCACGGTGGCCAAGCAGGGGCTGGGCGTCATCGGTGTCTATGGCATTTTTATCGGCGAGTTCTATATCAGTCTCTTCATTCTCTGGGGTGTGGTGAGTCTGCTCGGGGCGCTGGTCATCGGTCCTTCGGTTCTCAGGCTGCTGCGGCGCGTACGGGAGCCGATCCTGCTTGCCTTCTCGACGGCGAGTTCCGAAGCGGCCTTTCCCAGAACGCTTGAAGAACTGGAGCGCTTCGGCTGCAGCAACCGGGTGGCGAGCTTTGTGCTCCCGATGGGGTACTCGTTCAATCTCGATGGCTCGATGATGTACTGCACCTTCGCCGTCATGTTCATTGCGCAGGTGTACGGTATCGAACTGTCGATCGGACAGCAGCTGACGATGGTTGCGGTGCTGATGCTTACGTCCAAGGGTATTGCCGGTGTACCGCGCGCGTCGCTCGTGGTCATTGCTGCCACACTGCCGCTGTTCAACATTCCCGAGGCGGGATTGCTGCTGTTGCTAAGTATCGACCATTTCCTCGATATGGGTCGATCGGCCACCAATGTCATCGGCAACAGCATTGCGACCGCGGTCGTGTCGACCTGGGAGGGAGAGTTGCGACCGACGACGGAGGCGTAAGCCGGGCTCGACGCGTACCGAGCGAGGCACTTGCGCCCCTGTCCGCACCGTACATTCGCGTGCCGTTGCTGGATAGTTTTCCATCGCGCTGCGCGCGACCCCGCGGGATGAAACGTACCTTTATCGAGTGCCACCCAGGCACATGGCCGTTCCAGCGCTTCCTGCGCCCACG
>JAIBJL010000295.1 GCA_020029545.1 Gammaproteobacteria bacterium | reverse complement strand
CCCAGCGCAGACCAGGCAGCAAAACCCGCGGCCGCGCGATCTGCGACCGCGCGCGCCTCGGTCGGCGTCATCGCCTGCGCGCTGCTGGCCGTTTCGGTGGTGATCGGATTGATACGTTCGGACTTCATATGGACCCCCGGTTGGAAGTTGCGTGACATGTCGAGTATTGCTATAACATATAGCAGTTGTACTGAATTCGGCAACAACTGAATTCGGCAACAAAAGATAGATGAGATAGATATAGATCAAGAGGCGCGACTGCAGTGATCGATCCTTTAGAGGACTATCCCGGCTATTTGTTGCGGCGCGCGTCGGCAGCGGCCTTGACAGACCTGGCCGGCAGACTGGAACCTCTGAACCTCCGGCCTTCTGAAGGGGCAGTGCTGCAGGCCATCAATGCTAATCCAGGTACCACGCAAAGCGATATCGGCCGGCTGCTCGATATTGCCAGCGCCAATATGGCGCCTCTTGCGTCGCGGCTCGAAAGCCGGAATCTCATCGAGCGCGAAGCGGTTGACGGGCGTTCGCACGGCCTGGTGTTGACGGCCGCAGGCCGAGCGCTGACCGCCCGGGTCGCGAAGGCTTTCGCGGCCCATGAAGTGGCCTTGCTGGAAAAAATACCTGCAGCGCACCGCAGTGCTTTCTTGAAGGGACTGCAGGCGATCTGGAGCGGGTGGTATGCGGACAAGGACGTGCGCCGATCGAGGCTGATGGCAAAGAGCTCTCCATGACCCGCTTCGACGCTGCCACAGCGGATTTCAACTGGTTGCTGCAGAACGTAGTGCGGCTGGATGATGTCCTGGCGACCGGTGCTTTTCCACACGTGGACAACGAGATTGCCGCCGATCTGGTCACCGCGGCGGGCGACTTCATCGGCGAGGTGATCGCCCCGCTCAGCGAGGCGTCGGACAGGATCGGGGTGAGTTTGAAGCAGGGGCGCGTGCAGACTCCGCCAGGCTGGAAGGAGGCATATGCCCTCTGGCGGGAGGGCGGCTGGCCGGGCCTCACCGCACCGCGCTCCTACGGCGGACAGGAAGTTCCGTTTCTGCTTCAAGCTTGTGTCGCGACGATGCTGGGCGGAGCCGACCTAGCCTTCGCAATGGTTTCGGCCGCGCCTCGCGCCGCCTGTTCCGTGCTCCTCGCCCACGGCGAACCAGGGCTGCGCGATCTCTGCGTCCCAAAGCTCGCGTCCGGAGAATGGGGCGCGACGATCGCGATGACCGAGCCCCAGGCCGGCACCGACGTCGGCATGCTGCGGACCAAAGCGGTGCGGCGCGGCGACCGGTTCGCTCTCTCAGGATCGAAAATGTTCATTTCGAACGGCGATACCGACCTGACCGACCAGATCCTGCATCTGATGCTGGCACGGATCGAAGGAGCTCCTGCGGGTGTCAAGGGTCTCTCGTTGTTCCTGGTCCCCAACGTGCAGATGACTGCGGACGGCAGCCTGGGCGCGCGCAACGGCGTGTCGGTTGCTCGGCTGGAAGAGAAAATGGGCCTGCATGGCTCCGCCACTTGCGTGCTTAACATCGTGGAAGCCGAGGGCTTCCTGATCGGCCGTGAGAACGAAGGTCTGCAGGCGATGTTCACGATGATGAGCGAGTTGCGCATCGAGACGGGGCTGAGCGCTGTGGGCATCGGCGCCAGCGCAACCGCGCACGCGCGGGCCTATGCCCACGAACGCAGGCAAGGTCGTCGCCCAGGAGGGGACGGCCCGGCGCCGATCGCGGAACATCCGGACGTGGCGCGGATGTTGTCGATCATGACGGTGCTGACCGAGGGCGGCCGAGCCCTGGTGCTGGAAAACGCCAAGCTGATCGATCTCGGCCGTCACGCAGCGGATGAGGCCGACCGCGCGCGAGCCGACCGCTTATCGGCATGGCTGCTGCCGATTTGCAAGGCCGCGCTATCCGACAATGCCATCGAGGTGGCGAACCTTGGCATCCAGATTTTCGGCGGGCATGGCTTTGTCCGGGAATCCGGCGCCGAACAATTCCTGCGCGACGTCCGGGTTTTGGCGCTGTACGAAGGCGCCAACGGCATCCAGGCCATCGATCTGGTCATGCGCAAGCTCAAGCGGGACACCGGCGCAAGCTTGCGGGACTTCGTCGCCGCGATCAGCGTGGATCGGCAAGCCGCCGCCAATACGCCGGGCGTGGATGCGATCCGTACCGCCGTCGAGAGCGGCCTGCAAAGTCTGGAACGCGCGTCGCAGGCGCTGCTGGCCGCCGGCAGCGATCGGGAAGATGCCGTTCTTGCCGGCGCGAGTGCCTATCTCGCCCTGGTCGGACGATTGAGCCTTGCCTGGATGTGGTTGCGCATGGCCAACGCAGGTTCTGAGCAGAAGCGGCGCCATGCGGCATTTTTCGCTCAATACTATGAAGCGGAGTTTCAGCTGCACGAATCGCGAGTGCTGCGGGCGCTCGGACTGTAAACGTCAGTCGACGGCAGCCGCGCTGCAAAAAAATCAGGGACTGACCACGCGGTGCATGCCGCTCATTCGCCAACGCGAATGACGAGCGCATCGGTCTGCGCCTGTCGCTGGATTCTCTCCATGACATACATCACGGGCCGACACGCAGTACCTGAACGCGAAGGTCACCGAGCGCTACCTTGTGTACTTCAGCAACTCCGTCGATAAGGCTGAGGACGCTCTTTGTAAGAAAGATGCAGTGGTGCAGATGCGACAAATAACCACGTGGGTGGGTGGAACAAAAGCATAAGTTGCTGTGTTGGAATGCTGGTAGAGCAGATGCACCCACTGTGCAATCGCGCGTCCCGCATGCGCCACGTCCAACAAATCGGTATTCCTTACCATCTCCGTTCGGAGGGGGAGGGCTCATGTTACCTAGCCATTTCTCGATCCGCGCTCTGCAGTGCGCGTTTTTCGGCGTTATCACCAGCGGTTCGATGTCAGCACTGGCCCAGGAACAGACTGCGGCCGGCGCCGAAGGCGCAGCGACGGGGCCCACGGAAGAAGTGATCGTCACGGGCACGCGAATCATCTCGCCGAACATGACGAGCACGAGTCCGATTCAGGTCATCAGCTCCCGAGAAATCGAGCAACAAGGCCGCGCCGACATCAGTGACGTGCTGTATCAGCTGCCGCAGAACTTCAACAATTCGTTGGGCCAGGGCTTCAGCAGCCGAACTAGCGGATTGTCGACTGCAGGCGGTCTCACGACGGCGGATCTGCGCGGCCTGGGACCTCAACGCACATTGGTGCTGGTGAACGGGCGACGACTCGGACCTGGAAGTCCGCACACCTCGATTCAAGCGCCAGCGCCCAATCTCGATCAGATCCCGATGCAACTCGTCGAGCGCGTCGACGTGGTTACGGGGGGTGCCTCCGCCGTATATGGATCTGACGCCATCGCGGGTGTCATCAATTTCGTGATGAAGCGGAATTTCGAAGGAGTACAGGTCGACTCTCAATACGGCGAGAACTGGCACAACAATCACAACGACACGATACACGGCTTGCTGCGCGACTTCGGCGAAGAGCCGGATACCGGTTCCGTCTCGGACGGAGAAAATTACAATGCGACGCTCACAGTGGGAAAGAATTTCTGGGATGGCCGCGGCAATATCACGGCCTATGCCGGCTATTTGCGGCGGCATCCGGTTAGCAGCGCCGATCGCGACTTCGGTGCCTGCCAGATCTTCATCAATGCAGACCTGACCGGACCCGAGTGTGGCGGCAGTGCGAACGCCAACTACTTCAGACCTCGGTCCGGTCCAGCCGCATACACGGTGGTCGGCAATGAATTCGTCGAATGGCCCGGACCGGGTACGCAAAGCCCGCCGCCGGTGTACAACTCGCAGCAATACATCTATGTCTCACGCGACGATGCGCGTCGCACCGCCGGACTGACGGGACATTTGGAGATCAACGAGTACGTCGAGCCCTATACCGAGTTCAGCTACATGAAGGACGATACTCATCAGATCACGGCGCCGTCGGGTCTGTTCCGTGATCAGAACGTGCTTAATCCGACCGGTGGGGGAGCCTACCTCGTGAATTGCGACAACCCTTTTTTGAGCGACCAGCAGCGCACGGTCATGAGTTGCTCCGGTAACGAGATCGTTCCGATCCGCATTGGACGCCGCAACGTCGAGGGCGGCAATCGCCAGAACAATTTCGAGCACGAGGCGTATCGCTATGTCCTGGGTGCTCGAGGCGAGTTCGGCGGTGCCTTCAGCTATGACGCGTACGGGCAGTACTATCGAACCACGTTGTCCACCTTCAACGGTCGCTATCTCAACTTGCAGAATGTCGCCAATGCCTTGCTGGTGACAGGCACTCGTGACAATCCGGCGTGCATCAGCGGAGCTCCGTGCGTGCCGTGGAATATTTTCGAGGAAGGCGGCGTGACGCAGGAGGCGCTCGACTATCTTCAGACTCCTGGCACATCCGACGGCAAAATTACCGAGAAGATCTGGCATACCGATGTGACTGCCGATCTGGGTGAATACGGTCTTCGCTCGCCGCTTGCCACCGAAGGGTTGGGTGTCAACGTGGGGTACGAGCGGCGTTCGCAAACACTGGTCTACGAACCGGACGAGGTATTGGCGAGCGGGCTGCTCGCCGGTACGGGCGGCGCCCAGGTGCCGATCGATGCGTCCTCCGTGGTGAACGAAGAGTTCGTCGAACTGCGTGCACCGCTATTGCAGGACCGACCGGGGGTGCAATACCTGGCTTTGGATTTCGGCTTCCGGCATTCCGATTACGACATAGTGGGTGGGGTGAACACGCGTAAATTCGAGGTGCAGTATTCCCCTATTCGCGATGTTCGAGTGCGCGGCTCCTACCAGCGTGCCATTCGCGCGCCCAGCTTGATCGAGTTGTTTACGCAACCGAACGTGGGTCAGATCACTTTCGGCGAGGACCCGTGCGCGGGCGCGAACCCGACTGCCTCGATAGAGGAGTGCCGGCGCACCGGTGTTACCGATGCGCAGTACAACAGTGGCACCATTCCGCAGGGCACGGCGAGCCAACTATCGCAACTGCAAAGCGGTAACGAGGATCTCGATCCAGAAACAGCGACGTCCTACACGTTGGGCGTGACCTTCAATCCTTCGTTCCTGCCGGATTTCAGCGGCAGCATCGACTGGTATCGCATCAAGGTAGAGGACGAGGTTGATGTCCTGCCGGCCAGCTTCATTGTGCAGAACTGCATGGCGAGTGGCGATCCGGTGTACTGCAATGAAATCGTGCGCTCGCCGGCCAACGGCGGCCTGACAGGCGCCAGCGTCGCATCGGGGGGATACATCAAGCAGACCCTCTTCAATCTAGGTTCGAAGACGGTGTCCGGTGTCGATGCGCAAGCGGCCTACCGCGTGCCTATTGCCCAATACGGTTCCTTGGTGTTTTCGTTGGCGGGAACCTATCTCGACAAGGTGGAGAGCACGCCGGTGCCCGGTCAAGGCTCCTACGATTGCGCCGGCCTGTTCGGTTTTACCTGTCAGACCGTCAATCCCAGGTGGCGGCACAACGCCCGGGTCTCGTGGAACACGCCATGGCACGGCGATGTGTCCCTGTTGTGGCGCTTCCTGTCGAAGGTGAAGCTGGACAATAACGACAGCAACCCGTTGTTGTTCGGTTCCTCGTTCGGCGAGGAGAGCCACTACAACACACACATTGGTTCGTACAGCTACTTCGACTTCAGTACCTCGTGGACAGTGATCGAGCAACTGCGCATCCGCGCCGGCGTCAACAATATCCTCGATAAGGATCCGCCGTTCGTCACAAGCGAAATCGTCGCTGGCGGCGCCGCGAATACCTATGAGACCTATGACACCCTCGGTCGCGAGGTGTACATAGGCTTCACTGCCACCTTTGGCGGCCAAGATCGAGGGCGTTGATCGATAGACGTCTGCCGTAGCGCTGGTCATTCGCCAACGCGAATGACCAGCGCATCGATCTGCGCTTGTCGCAGACGACTGCGGGTTTCTTCCAGCTTCTGCAGATTCGCGATCGGCCCTACGCGCACGCGATGCCAGGTGTCCTTGTCGATCGTGACTTTTTGGATCTTCGATTCCACGCCCTGCAGTGCAATCTGCGCGCGTACCCGATCGGCATCGGCGTGATTGCGAAACGACCCGGCCTGAAGAATATAAGCACCGGGCTTCTCCACGCTGCGCGGACCGGTGGTCGGCGCTGCGCGGCCATCTTGTTCCGGAATCACGACCTCGAATTTCGGCAGCATCTCGTAGAAGTCGAACTGCGTCTCCGGTTCCTGCGCGGTCGGTGGGGGCTTGGCCGAATCGTTCTGTTCCCCGCGCGCGATGGGCTCCGCTTGTCGAGCCATGCGCGCCGCGGGTCGGCGATCGAAGAGATAAACGCCCATGGCCACGGCCAGCCCGCATGCCAGCCCGACGACAAAACCGGCAACGCCGGACAGGCTCGAACCGCCGGAGCGACGCTTGGTATTTTTGTAATCGCGGGACATG
>JAIBJL010000294.1 GCA_020029545.1 Gammaproteobacteria bacterium | reverse complement strand
CGTGTCGGTTGAACCCGGGATTCGCGAACGACTGATCCAGGAGAACTGGGCGAACAGCTGAAACGACGCTATTCGTAAAGATTTTCGCAGCGACCGAGGTCGCTGGACAGGCTTTCATACAGCTGCCACGGCCGACGCTCGTACATGTAGGACAGCGTCGAGCGGGACACCGCCTCGATCCCCAGATGCGACAGCTTACCTTCGCAGCTCTTCAGTCCCTGTTCGATCTCCCGCAAGCTGTGCGCACGGCCCAGTTGGCAGAACATCATCGCGACGAACTGCTGCCAGCAACTCGCCCCTCGCGCATGGCGCTCGGCGCTGTGCTTGCTGACCAGCGTTTCGAAGTGACTGCGCGGAATGAACTTGAGAATCTGACTGAACAAGCTGCAGAATGCGTTCACGTTGAGCCTTTTCGTGATGAGCCAAACGATCTGGTAGTCGCTTTCAGCTTACACGAGGAGGCTCAGCGTCCCCTGCTAATTTGGACAAGAGTGAATCGCGATGGCGATTCGATCGGTTGGCACGGAGAGCTGCCCTACGGTTTGGATTTCGAGGATAGCCCTGAGCGTTTGTTCCAGAAGTTTCCCGCTCCGGTGGAGCAGCAAGACGCAACGCTCACGAGCTATGCATTGTGGCATTTCGAGCGAGCAAGCCTGGACGTTCTGTACAGCCATGTAGACAATCGAGTGCTCCGCGTTAACTGGATGACGCGTGAGTATTGGTAGGAGTGCTCACCAGAGTAAGGCGATAGATTCCGCAGACCCCTAAATTCTGCGAGTAAAGGCATTTCCTATTTCTGACACCCAAGCTATGGGCCTGCTGATGCGCGCCTGTTGTATGAGTTCACAATCGATGGTTTCATAATCAACGTACTGCGTGGGAGTACCGGAAAGAAGTAGACGTAAGTGTGAAGGCCACCTATACGGAGAGAGCACATGGACAAGAAACGACTCAAAGACATCTATCGGATTTTAGAAAACCTGAGCGTGAACGAAAAAGAACTCCAAAGAACGAAGGCGAGAGAACCTGGTAAACAATTGGCACAGTCCGTTTTTCTTTGGGGCGGTCTGCTACCGTTCACACTTGCGCTAGTGCTTACGGCCAGTTACTTGCTGTTCCCTCACCCTGTTACCAAGATTGTCGCGCTAGTACTTCTCCTCGTTAGCTACATAGCAGCGCTCGTCACTCCGGTCATAGACATATTCATCCATAGAAGGAGTTTAATGAAGTTCTTTCGGGATCCTTGGATCTTGGCGCATGAGAATGTTTTAACGGTAAGCGATGTCGATGCGGATACAGTGCTTTCTCTGCAGCAAATAGGCATCGAAGAACTGACGTTTGCGAAACTTCAAATAAGTGCCGAACGTGAGGCTCTTGAACGGAGAACTTCGCTTTTTGTCGGCGCGCTGGAAAAGGTGGGATTATTGAGCGGAATTCTCGGAATCTGCGTAATCATCTTGAAAATCGGAGAAGTGACAAAGAGAGCGGCAGAAGTGAGCGCTCTACCCTGGTGGATGCTAGCACTCGCGTACGCGGCGATCGGACTACAATTGCTAGCAATAAGTGTTCACATGGTCCTTATCCGCATGGATCGTCACATCAAGTTGCTCGATTTTTCGATCAACCATCGATCCGGGACCTCCAGTGCCTCGTCGATACCTGCTCTAGATGAAGCGCGATCAAGAAGGCTGAAGAGCTAATACCGCCGCACGACCCAATGCGGCGCTGCGTTGAAGACGCAGTGCCGCGGTGTCGTGTTCGTGGCGAAAGTTCGGAGTCGAAGTGATTTGCAGCCAACTTGGTCAGCTGGGTCCGTGTCGAAGCAATCAAGTTTTTTCGCACGGAACGTCGCGCGCCACCCTCAGTGCGCCTGCGCTTTCTTCAGTGCGCGATCGAGCATCAAATGGTGGCGACGCACCTGCTCGCAGCTATCGGTAGTGAAGGCGTCCTGCGTCAGGCGCTGGCCCTCGTACTCGCTATCGATGTAGCCGGAATACCCGCCGTCAACGAGTTGCTGGATGATCTCGTCGTACGGAATGCTCTCCTCGACGCCTGCCGTATTGATCTCGTAGAACTTGCCGTGGATGTTGAAAATATACGGAATGATCGCGCGCAGCTCTTGCGGCTGGTTCGTCGAGGGCCCGTAGTACGGGAAGGTCCTCGCGAACTTCTGGTCCACCTCGTTCGCGCCCATGCGAACGACCTGTTCCAGCACTTGCCGGGCATCACTCCCCTCCCGGAAAGACCGATCGAGAAAGTCCACGATCGCAGGCTGTACGCCCAAGCGCCGGGCAAGAGCCAGCGCGGGGGGCGGAAACCGTTTGCAGAAAATCCCCAGATCCAGCGTGAGACCGAGATGCCGGGTATTGGTTTTGGCGATGAGTTCCAGGTAGGACTCTATGTACTTTCCCTTCAATGTGATCGGCGCATGAATCTCCGGAGCGATGCGCACATCCAACTCCTCGGCATGCGGCAGAGCCTCGCGGATCAGCTCCGGGGCCGCTTCGGCAACGGGCCCGGTCGTCGGCCGGATGACGCCGAAGCCGAGCGACTTCGCCAGCTTCATCTGCGTGACCAGCTGTTCGACACCCTCTTTGATCGACAGCCGCCGATGTCCTCCGCAATCGACGTCCACGAAAGTGTCGATCAACGTCGGCCGAGTACCATGACGCTGCATTAGTTGATGCCAGCGCTCGACCCACTGCGCAGGTGGGTTGGGGTAGTTGGGCATCATCTGCTCGGGGATGAGTTGCACGCCCTGCGCTCCGATGGCGCTCACCTCGGCAACGCAATCCTCCAGGCTCATCGCGCGCGTATAGAACTCTTCCTGGTAGCTGTAGAGGCTCACGCCGAGCTTGATTTTCGATGCGGGCCGATGCTCGGGACCGAGCGTCATCTCCTTGGTCGCATCGCCGATGAATCCCGCCCCCGGAATGTAAGCGGGCTTGATCGTCTGCAGGACCTGCAACCGGTGGCTTCCCGGTGCGAGGCCGCCAGCCTTGCTGACGCGGAGAGTCGCGGACTGATCGAACTCCCAGCGCAGTTGCTCCTCGCGCGCCAGTTCTGCCATCGAGAAAGAGCGCCCCGCGACCCTCAGACGGAGCTGCTCGCCCTCGAAGACTTCGCCGTCGACGATCAGTTTCAATCCGTTGATGAGGGTCAGAGCGATGCCGCGGTAATACGCGAGGCGGATACTCACCTCGAAGCCGACAACGCTGCCGTTCTCCGAGACGTTGCGGAAGCCCTGAGTTTGAATCAGGTATTTCTCGTACATGAGTGTCCCCGCGCGTGTTCAGCTACTTGAAATTGGCCGTGACCCTGATGCCGTACGTCCGCGGCGGCGCGAACGAGTACTGATACGAGTTCGCCACGTATACCTCGGATGCATCGATCAAGACGGTCTCATCGGTCAGATTGCGCCCGTACAACTGCCAGGTCCAATCGCTATCCTCCCGCTGATAGCTGACGCTGGCATTGAGAACCGTATTGTCGTTCTGAAACGTGCTGGCGAAATTGTTGGCGCTGAAATACTTGCTGGATTCGTACTTGGCCTGCACCGTGCCCTTGATCGTTCCGCCCAGCGCGTTCTCCCATGCGTGTTCGAACGAAGCGCTGGCCGTCAGGTCGGGGCTCATCGGCACATCGTTACCGACAATTGAAGCGCTGACTGCCGGGTTGAAGTTGGCTGGGGGGACGAAGCCCGTGATCTCTGCGTCCAGATAGTTGACCCCCAGCTCGAACCGGCCGATGGGATCGAGCAGCGCGATCAGATTGGCCTCCAGGCCATAAATGCGCGAGTCCGCATTGACCGTTTGCGCGCCCGCCTGGGGATCGCTGAACTGATTGAGCTGCTGATCCGTGTATTCCATGTAGTAGGCGGCGGCGTTGAGCTGGAGGGTGTCGCCGGCGAAGCGATTCTTCGAGCCGATTTCATAGGCCGTCAGGGTTTCAGGCTTGTAGCTGCCTGCGCCCGTAAAGCCACCGGCCTTGTAGCCGGTGCTGACCTTGCCATAGAGCAGATTCCAATTGCTGAGGTTCCAATCGACACCGGCTGTCCATGTCGTCTTGTTGGACTCGGCCGAGCCGTTGACGTTGGGCTCGATGAGTATGGCTCCGGGACCCGGCGTGATGGTCCGGTAGAGCTGAAAAGTGCCTTGGCGTTCGATCGAATCCTTGGTGTAGCGGGCGCCGGCGGTGAACTTCAGTGTATCGCTCGCGGCGAACGACGTCTGTGCAAAGACCGCCTTCGACTCCGACTCGACCCGCGGAAAATTGAATACCGTAATCAGGTCGTTCTGGTAGGTGGTGCCGAAGTTGTCGATGAACCTGCTGTCGACTGTCGACTTCTCCTTGAAGTAGTACAGGCCCGTCTGCCAGGTCAACCGCTGATCGGTTCGAGAACTCAGCCGCAACTCGTGGCTCTGGGTTTCCGGGTACTCGTTCTGGAAATACGAAGTATTTTGAGTGCTGCCACCGGCGACCCAGCCCCAAGTCGGATTGGCCGGCACCGGGGTGGCATGGTGCCAATCGATGCTGTTCCAGCCACCGAGCAGGCTCAGCGTCATTCCCGCGGGCAACCCATCGTAGGAGAAGTCCCATCTGAAATCCTGGGTCTTCGAGTCTTCGAACTGCGGCGCGTACACCGGGAACGCATCGGGATCGCCCAGGTTCTGTGCATTGTGAGAGGGGGTGGTCGAACCGGGACCGCCTTCGAACGGAATGCGCAGCGTCGTCTTGCCGACCGCATCGACTCGCGTAAAGGTGAAGCCCAGGATGCCCTTGAAGTGCTCTGTGGGTTCGAAGGACAGCAGCACTCGGCCGGATCGCGCATTCTGATCGTCGCCGTCCTCTACATTCGGCGAGTTGTCCCGGTAGCCGTCATGAAAGTAGGAAGCGCCCGCGAAGCGCACCGCAACGGTGTCCGACAAGGGCAGGTTCAACATTCCCTCGAAGTTCAGGGTGTTGAAGTTTCCGCCCTCGACGGAAATGCGGCTCTCGTACTGGCGGGTAGGCTTCGCGGTGATGATGTTCACGATGCCGCCGACCGCGTTGCGCCCGTACAGGGTACCCTGCGGTCCGCGCAGGATCTCGACCCGGTCGAGGTCGTACATCGACTCGTTCAGCGAATAGCTGCGGTTCAGGAAAATGCCGTCGGTGGCCACCGCCACGGAGGGATTGCCGGTTTCAGTGACGTTGCCCGTCGATACGCCGCGCATGGCGATATACGGCTGACCGGTGGAGACCGCAAAAGTAATGCTGGGATCGCTCGTGGCGAGCGATTGCAGATCGTGGGCGCCGCGATTGGCGAGATCCTCGGGCGTGTAAACCTGCATGGATACCGCCGTCTTCTGTTCGCTCGATTCCACTTTTTCCGCTGTGACGACGACCTCCTCCAAGGTGGAGCCGCCGCTTGTTTGCGCCAGTGTCGGCGACGCCGCTGCGACCAGGGGCCCCACACACACGACCAGCCATCGGCTCTTGTAGCTCATGAATCCCCCTAGTTTGGTTTAGTTGCACTTGGACCCGGAGAGTGTACAAACACGCCTGCCGGCGCTGTTGCTTGGGATAGCGGCGATACTTGATCGAGCGTGGCCTTTTCGCCCGCCGCCAGGCTGGCCACACCCTCGAGTGCTTCGCCGGACACTCACAGGCGCTGGCGCTTGAACTCTTCGGCCGCAAACGCGGCAGCCCGAGCGGTGAGCGCCATGTAGGTGAGCGACGGGTTGGCGCTCGAGGAGGACGCCATGGCGGCGCCATCGGTGACGAAGAGATTGGGAACATCGTGGCAGCGGTTGTGCGCGTCCAGCACCGAAGTCGTCGGGTCGCGTCCCATCGGCGCGCCGCCCATTTCGTGGATCGCGGCACCCGGCACCGGCTCGGTGGGAACGCGCATGACATCCTCGTAACCCGCCGCTTGTAACATCTCCACACAGGTATCCCCGGCCTCCTTGCGCATGGCGATCTCGTTTTCGCCCCACGCGACGTCCATGCGCAATACGGGTATGTCCCACGCATCGCGCACCTGGGGATCAAGAGCGACGCGATTTTCCTTGCGCGGCAGGCACTCGCACTGCGCAATGAGCATCAGCGACCAAGGGCCGGTCTTGCGCAAGGCCTGTTTGAACCCGACGCCCACGCCGCGCAGCGTCGTGCCGCGCTGCCAATCCGGCAAGCTCGCGCCGCCATTGAGCTGGTAGCCGCGTACATAGTCCGGGCGAGACTCGGTGAGGTTGCGAAACCGCGGTACATGCAGGGGTGTCGGCCGGTAGCCCGTCAAATGAGGCATCGATGGACCGTTCACCGCAGCCATGGCGACGTCGGACATCAAATGGTCCATGACGTAGTGACCCAGCACGCCGCTCGAGTTCGCAAGACCCTGCGGGTGCCGTTCGTTGGCGGAGAGCATCAGCAGTCGCACGCTCTCAAGCGCGGAGGCGCACAGAAAGACCATTTT
>JAIBJL010000293.1 GCA_020029545.1 Gammaproteobacteria bacterium | reverse complement strand
GATGGCCGGTATCAGCGCGCGCTTCTGGCCGCACGTCGAGCTGACTGCACAGATAGACGGGCACACAGCGGCATTCGACGACACCGAGCTCGACTATCTCAACGAAGCCGTGATCCTGAATCTCGGTGGCGCGATTCTGTTCGACTCGGGATGGCGCCTGTCGCTCGGCGTGAGCGAAGACATCCTGGTGGAAGCCTCGCCGGATGTGGTGTTCGTGCTCGGCGTACGACGAGCTCGGTAAACGGGCGACGGGCTACGGGCGACGGCCAGAAAAAGGCACTAGCAACGAATGACACTAAGTTAAGCGCGCGTCGCCCTTCTTCACCTCTCCCTTGGGAGAGGTCGTGCGGAGCACGGGTGAGGCGAAGCGCACCGCGCCTCTGTTTGACGCTGTCGCGTCTCCCCTCACCCGCACTGTGTGCGACCTCTCCCAAGGGAGAGGTGAAGAAAGACTCCGATTCGCCTTAACTTAGTGCCATTCGGCACTAGCAACTGGACGTGCGGCGAACGATGTAAACGGGCGACGGCCAGAATCTGCGACTCCGTGCTGACCGTAGCCCGTGGCCCGTGGCCCGTGGCCCGTGGCCCGTCGCCCGTAGCCCGTAGCCCGTCGCCCGTCGCCTGTATGTAGCCCATCGGGCGCCTCGCCCGCTCTCACTCCAGCGCCCGCTCGATCGACTCACAGACCGCCTGCAGCACTTTCAGTCGCGCAAATTTCTTGTCGTCGGCCTCGACGATCGTCCACGGTGCGTGTTGGGTGCTGGTTTTCCGGATCATGTCGTGGGCCGCGTTCTGATAGTCGTCGTAGAAGCGCCGGTTCGCCCAGTCTTCCGGATCGACCTTGTAACGCTTGAGCCGATCTCCATCGCGTGCCTTGAAGCGGGCCAGTTGCTCTTCCTTGCCGACGACGAGCCAGAATTTGTGCACGACGATGCGCTGCTCCGCGAGCTGCAGCTCGAATTCGTTGATCTCATCGTACGCTCGCCGCCAGTCCTCTTCGGCCGCCAGATCGCGTACGCGCTCGACGAGCACGCGCCCGTACCAGGAGCGATCGTAGATCGTGATCTCGCCGCGTCGCGGAACTTCGCGCCAGAAGCGCCAGAGGTAGGGATGCGCGAATTCCTCGGGCGATGGCGCCGAGACGGGTATGACTTTGTACTGCCTGGCGTCAAGCGCACCGGTCAAGCGTCGAATCGCTCCACCCTTGCCGGCAGCATCCATCCCTTCGAATGCCAGCACGGCTCCGCGCTTGCCGAAAGACGGTTCACGCGTGAGCAGCGCCAGGCGCCGCTGCAGCGATTCCAGCCGTGATTCGTAGTCGTCATCATCGACGTCGCGCCCCTCCTGGTGCGAGGGAAACGGCGCGGATGGCTCGGCTGCCTTGGCCATCGGCGCAACCAACATCCGCTTGCGATAGGCGCGCTTGAAGGCGAGCTCGATTTCCTGCAACAGCAGATTGCCGGTTTCGACGGCACGCCGTTCGGGATCGGCGCCGTCGATCACATGCCAGCGTGCGACGGGACTGTTCGTCGACGCCAGACAGTACCGCAACGTGCGCTGCACCTTGTCGCCATGACGGACCAGCCAGCGATCTTCCGCCGTCACTCGCCAACGCGTCTTGCGATCATCCAGCAGCGCGGCAATGCGTTGCTTCTGCAGCTTGCCGTCGATGGTCAGATGCAGTTTGATCACCCTGACGCGGTCGCGAATCAGCATCGCTTCGAGCTGACGGATCCGCTGGATGGTCCGCAGCTCGCGACGGCGCGCTTTCTTCGGATCGTGCAAGGCCGTATGAAAGTAGTCCTCGTACCAGCCGTTGAAAAAGATCGCCAATTCGCCGCGCGCCGGCAATACGTTCCAGAATCGCCACAGCGGCGGATAGTCATGGGACGCTATTTCGCTCTCGTCCAGTGCATGCACCTTGATGTGCTTGGGGTCCAGCCACTCGAGAAATTGGTTTACGGTTTCACTGCGGCCCGCGGCCGGCACGCCGGAGACGATCAATGCCACGGCGAACTGCTTGTCCTGTTGCATGGCGACCTGCGCATGCAACAGCGCATCGCGCAGGGCGGGCAGGCAACTGGCGAAGTCCCCCTTGCCGGCCTGATGCGACTTGGTGGCACGGCGCGGCTTGGCAGCCCGGTGCGATTTCCTGATCCGGCGCGGCTGGCCGACCATGTCAGCGCCTGCTTTTGCGACGCGCGGTCGCCACAGGCGCAGTACCCCGTGCAGAGGGCACCTGCTGCGTGATGCAATGAATGTTGCCGCCGCCCAGCAGGATTTCCCGCGACTTCACGCCGATCAACCGGCGTTCGGGAAATAGCTTCTGCAACTGTGCTGCCGCCTCGCGATCGCGTTTCGGATCGAGCAGCGGCATGACTACGACCGAATTCCCCACATAGAAATTCACGTAGGAAGCCGCAAGCCGCTGGCCAGCAGGACGCATCACCCCGCCATCCGAGGCATCGAGTCCCTCAGCTTCGGCGACAGTTCGCTCCAGCGGCCCCGGCTGAATCAGCTTGTGAACTTTCAGTCGTCGATCGTTCGCATCGCGCGCTTCCATCAGCCGTTCATAGGCATCTTGCGAAACTTTGTACTGAGGATCGCGCTTGTTGTCGGTCCAGGTGAGCACGACCTCGCCGGGTTTTACGAAGGCGCACAGGTTGTCGATGTGACCGTTGGTTTCATCGTCAACCACACCCTTCCCCAGCCAGATCACATTCGTGACGCCAAGATATTCGTGCAGCAGGATTTCCAGCTGACCCTTGTCCATGTGGGGATTGCGATTCGGATCCGTGAGGCACTCTTCAGTCGTAATCAACGTGCCGGCGCCATCGACGTGAATCGCCCCGCCTTCAAGAATCATCGGCGGCCGGTAGCGATCGGCGCCTTCGATCTCGGCCACCTTGCGTGCGACCAGGTCGTCCTGGTCCCATGGAAAGTACAGGCCACCGTTCAGCCCGCCCCAGGCATTGAAGACCCAATCGACCGCACGTCGCTCACCGTTCTTGCCGACCACAAAGGTGGGCCCCACATCGCGCATCCATGCATCATTGCTCGACATCTCGACCACGCGAATGGCATCCGGAAGCATCGAACGGGCATTGACGTACTGCCGCGCCGAAACCCCGACAGTCACCGGCTCGCTGGTGGCGATAGCGGTGGCCACCGCGGCAAACGCTGCCTGCGCCGGACGAGCGCCGAGCCGCCAATTGTCGGGCCGCTCTGGCCACAGCAACCAGCATCCATCATGAGCTTCGAACTCTGCCGGCATGCGCAGGCCGTCGGCAGCGGGTGTCGTATCGAGTAGCTTGGTCATGGCCTCATGGTAGCAGGGTGTCGTAAAACGGTTTCGATTCCTAGCCGCCACCACTGCGAGGTCGTGACAGCGGGAGAGTTCGACTGAAGTCGAACCTACAATGATCCGGGTCGGGGTCTATGGTCGAACCTATGATGATCGGGGTCACGGTCTTTGCTCGAACCTGCGACGATCGGGGGTCACGGTCTTTGTAGGTCGGGCTTCAGCCCGACACAACCGACAGGCAAACCTGCAATGATGATCTCCAACCAGCTAGCCCGACGCAACCGCCATCAATGCGGCATGCAGCCTGAAGCTGCGCTCAGTCGCGCAGCTCCTTCTCCATGAACAGACTCAGCGGATCGTCGTGATAATCGTTGAACGGCCCGCACTGCGCATACCCGAAACGCCGGTACAGCGCGATGGCTTCGGGTTGTCGAATGCCCGTCTCCAGCAGCAATCGGTAGCAACTATTGGCCTGGGCACTGGCTTCGAGAAACTTCAGCAGTTCCGCGGCAATCCCCTGCCCGCGCACCTCGGGCCGCACGAACATGCGCTTGATCTCGCCGTATTCGGGATTCATTACGACCGCGCCACATCCTTGCGCGATGCCCTGCTCGTCGCGCGCCACGGCAAACAGCACGTTGGGCTGCATCAGAGCAGCAAGATCGAGCAGATGATTACTCTGCGCCGGATACAGCGCCGACTGATACCTGTCCAGTGCGTCGATCAACGCCCTGACATCCGGTTGGTCGGGAGTCTCGATGGCGACAGGCATCAGTAGGCACTCAGCCACGACAGCTCACGCAATTGCGGCAGAATCTGCTCGGGATGAGCGCACAAACTCACCGCCCCAGCCGACAGCAACTCCGCACGCGAACCGTAACCCCACAATGCGCCGAAAGGCAACACGCCGTGAGCACGGGCGCCCAACACGTCATGCATGCGGTCGCCGATCATCGCGGTTGTCGTTGCGACCAGACCAGCATCCTCCAGTACATACCCGATCAGAGCGGTCTTGGACGAACGCGTGCCGTCGAGCTCACTCCCGTAGATCGCGTCGAAGTGTGTGTCGAGACCGAAGTGCTGAAGGATGCGCTGAGCAAACACTCGCGGCTTCGACGTGGCAACGAACAGTCGCGCCCCAGCCGAACGAATCGCAGCCAACGCTTCCGGCACGCCGTCGTAGACCGCATTCTCGAACATGCCCACGGCCGTGAACCGCTCACGGTACAACTCGATGGCGCGGGCGATGCGTTGCGCATCCGCGCCCACTAGCAAGGCGCCGAAACTTTCCGTCAACGGTGGACCGATGCAGCCGCGCAGCTGCTCATCGTCGGGGCTGCTCTGACCGAGCTCGCTCAGCGCATACCGGATACAGGCCAGAATCCCCTCGCGCGAATCGGTCAGAGTGCCATCAAGATCGAACAGGACATTCATGGCTGCTGCAGAACCCAACGGATGCCTCAGCCTGCTACTGCCGAGCCGTGATAGACCGCTTCGACATTGTGACCGTCCGGGTCGAGGACGAACGCGCCGTAATACTCGGGATGATAGTGCGGGCGCAGACCGGGTTTGCCGTTGTCGCGCCCGCCTGCCGCGATGCCGGCGGCGTGGAATGCATCGACGAGCGCGCGATTGTCGACGCGAAATGCAATATGAATCGGTGGCTTGTTCGGCGTACCGGCGGCAATCCAGAAATCCGCTTTGGGCGCCATTCCGAAACCTGCGACATCGACGCTACCGGTCACCGTCGCAGGAAGCTCCATAAGCAGCGAATATCCGATGGATGACAGCGTCCGCGTATAGAACATTTTGCTCGCCGCGTAGTCGCTGACCGCAACGCCGATATGATCGATCATTGTCTTTCTTCCTCCTGTTGGTTGAATATGCATTCTGGCACGAGCCCGGTCTACAGTCGGGGCTTAGGAAGTCTGTCACGATGTCCCTTACCCGGACGGGCTCTTACCCTCGGGGAATGGTGCTTACTACCACCATTGCCGCCAATAGGGCGCGGGGCCTGGGCAGGAGACTCGAATTCCATGCGTCACAGCGTGTACGCCGATTCGTTTCCTACCCAGGCCCCACACTCCAGGCCCTTCGCCAAGGCAGTATCCTTTAGTTCGTACCGGCGGAGATAAAGTCATGACCCGTCAACTGCGAGTCGCAGCAGTGCAGTTACGCAGCGGCATCCACGCCGCCGAGAACCGCGAGCATGCCTTGCCGCTATTGCGCGAGGCTGCCGCCGGCGGCGCGCAGCTTATCGTCACGCCGGAGAACACCCTGCGGCTGGACCGCGATCGTGACCGGCTGCTCGCCGCCGCGAACTCGCCCGAGACCGACGTCGAAATCCAACGCTGGGCGCGCCTGGCACAGGAGCTGGGCGTCTGGTTGCTGATGGGTTCGGCTGGCATCGCGGCGATGCCGGGGAAAGTATTCAATCGCTCGTTACTGTTTCACCCGGACGGCCACCTCGTCGCACACTACGACAAGATTCATCTATTCGATGTTCAACTCGGCGGCGGCGAGTCGTATTGCGAGTCGGCAACGGTTCAAGCCGGTCGCCACCCTGTGATTGTCGATGGACCCGGCGACTCACGATTGGGGCTGACGATCTGCTATGACCTGCGGTTTCCGCATCTGTACGCCGCGTTGGCGCAAGGGGGCGCCGAAATCATTACCATCCCTGCGGCGTTCACCTACACGACGGGGCAGGCGCACTGGAGTACCTTGATTCGCGCGCGTGCAATCGATACCGGTGCATTCATCATTGCACCCGCGCAGGGTGGCCGGCATCAGGACGGGCGTACCACCTGGGGACATTCCATGATCGTGGATCCCTGGGGACAGGTCATCGCGCAGCTGGAGCACAATGAACCTGGCGTGCTGACGGCCGAGCTCGACCTCGATCTGGTCGCCACGACGCGTGAGAAAATCCCGGCGTGGCGCGGTGCGATGATGCCGCCCGTCAATTGATTCGTCATCGACAGCGCAGACGACCCAGCTAGTTGTCCATCGGCGTGCCGCCGACCCCGAAGCATGAAACGTATCTCATCGAGTTCCACCCAGGCACATGGATGTGCCCGCCGCCGCAGGCGGCGAGCGATGCGGGAAAAGTCGCGCCTTTTCCCGTCATCGCCACAGCGCGAGTGGCAGGATG
>JAIBJL010000292.1 GCA_020029545.1 Gammaproteobacteria bacterium | reverse complement strand
TCCTCATCGCCGGGGCCGCAGCGGCGGCCGATTTCAATCGGTCAGCAATGAGCGTAAGCGGCTTCGGCACGCTGGGAGCGGTCTCCCATGACAGTGAGGGTCTGGCATTTCACCGCTTCCGCTCGATTTTGTGTTCTGAGCCATGATGCATCCTATTCGTATGCTACTGCTGGGCCTTTGGTTGCTCTACGCGCAAGTCGCGGGTGCCGACCTCGCCGTGATCGTCAATCCCGCGAGCCGTGTCGAGCATCTGTCGCGTCCTCAAGTGATCGATATCTTTCTCGGACGATACCGCAGGCTGCCTTCCGGTTTAGCCGCCATGCCCATCGATCTGCGCACCGACGCGCCCGAGCGCGAGCAGTTCTATCTGCTTCTGGTTAAAAAGAGTCTGCCGGAAATGAACTCCTATTGGGCGCGGCTCGTCTTTTCCGGGGACTCAACGCCGCCGTTTCAAGTTGCCGATGCGCGGACCGCGCTGGATCTGGTCGCCGGCAATCCCAATGCGATCGCTTACATCGATAGTGCGGCAGTCGACGGCCGAGTAAAGGTGGTACTTGAACTCAAACACTGAAAATCTGGGTGCGCGGCTGCATCGCTTGATGCCCGACAGCATCGTCGCGCGCACTACGCTGGCGATTCTCGCCCTGTCGCTATTGCTTGGGGCGATATTCGCGCTCGCCATATCCATTCGTGTGCAGAAAAATGAAGAGGACCGTCTCTACGTCCGTCTGCAAGAACTCCTGTCTACGGTCGAGAGCACGGCGCGCGTCACTTGCTACCTGAGTGACCGAACCTTGGCGAAGGAAATTGCGCTGGGACTGCTGAGCAATCGTGCGGTGGCGGGTATCCGTATCGTTGCTGGCGATACCACACTCTACGAAACCCCGGGCGCGGTGCGCGCCGCGACGGGCGATTCCGGTATGCGAGTGATATCTCGGCGGATCAACTCGCCCTTTGTGCCCACAGAGCGCGTCGGTGAGATCACCCTGTACGCATCGCAAGCGGAGATGCGCGCTCAGGCGCGGCGCTACGGGTGGAACATGGCGGTGGTGCTAGGGCTGCAAGTCGCCTTCGTGGCGGCCGGCGTCGCCTTGGTAGTCTTCATGCTCATCACACGTCCTATCAGGAGCATCTCCAACGATCTGCATCGCCTGGAGGTCCGTAGCGGCATGCGGCTGCGCGTTCCGCGAACCAATCGATCCGACGAGATCGGCCGCCTCGTTGCAGACGTGAACGCGCTCATTTGCGGTTTGACAACTCTACTGGACAGGGAGCACGAGCTGCGCATCGAGCATCAGGTGCAGGAACGCAAAATGAAGCTCATCTTCGACAAGGCCGAAACCGGCATCTTCGTCCTGGATTCGAACGGTATCGTGCAGTCCTGGAACCCGGCGTTCGTGCGCATCCTGGGCCTGGATGAGCGAATGACGGTGGCTGCTGCCCCGCAGCGACTGTGTGATCTTCTGGCGCCGCACGAGCGGCACATCGGCGACTTGATCCAGCGCTGCCTCACGACAGGTCAGCCGTGCGATACCGACCTGGAAATCACTCGCCGCGGCGCGCTGCGCAGCGAATGGATCGAGTTGTCCATCAATCCGATCGGCCCCGAAGGTTTGCAGGGAGTCATCAACGACATTACCGAGCGCAAGTGGATGGAAGTGTCCGCGCGTCGGCTTGCGAGCCACGATGCGCTGACCGGCCTGCTCAACCGGCAGGGCGTGGAGAATAGCCTCGCGGAGCTGTTCGGCCGTTCCACCGCCGCGCGGCTCAGCCAGGTGGCGCTGCTGCAGATCGATCTCGACTATTTCAAAGAGGTCAACGACACGTATGGCCATGAAGCCGGCGATCGCGTGTTGTGTCAAGTCGCCCGATCTCTCGAAAGCAGCGTACGTCTCAGCGACTTCGTCGGCCGCTATGGAGGCGATGAGTTCGTCGCCGTGCTCGTCGGCGTCCATGACCCTGCGAAGGCACAGCAGATTGCCAACAACATGATCGCTGCGATCGGGCAGCCCATCGATATCGGTGCGGGCAACTGCGCGCACGTGAGCGCCAGCATCGGCATTGCCTTCCCGTCCGAGCCCGGCGAAACGCCCGACGCCGTGATGCGCAGGGCCGATGCCGCGATGTACGAGGCAAAGCGCATGGGCCGATCGCGGGCGTGCCTCGCCTCGTTGCCGGCCAGTTCGCAATCGAACCGGGTGGCAACCGTTGAAGGATCATCGACATGAGTGCGCGACAACGTGCCGACGCCAGCATTCAAGCAGGTCCCGCTGAGCTGATTTCAGGGCCCGTCGTCACGCGCGCAGACCTCAATGCTGCGCTGAACTGCGCGCGACCGGTGCGTCGTGCCAGCATTGGAGCGCTGCTTACCGAGTCTGGCACCGTCGACGAAGCGGATGTTCGAGATGCCCTGAAGATGCAGAGTCAACGACCGGACTCCCGGTTGGGCGAAGTGCTGGTCGCTGCGGGGAAGATCACAGAGGACCAGCTCTACCAGGCACTAGGCGATCAGCTGGGTGTGCCTTATGTGCGGCTGGGCAATTTCGATGTGGAGCCGGCGGCGCTCGCTATCCTGCCGCAGGACCTGGCGCGTGAGCGCAGAGTGTTGCCGCTCATGCTCAATGAAGGACGCCTGGTGCTCGCGACCGATGACCCGACGGATAGCGCGACGTTGTCGGCCTTGCGCTTCCGGGCGCAGCGACCGATCGAGGCTGTACTTGCCAGTCCATCGGATCTTGAAGCAGCCATCGCGGCTCACTATCCGCCGTTTGACGATGCAGTGCTGCTCCAGGAGGCTGAGCGCTTGCGTCAAGCACGCGCCGAATCGTCCGAGCTGGGGTCCCCCGAGCGTATGGCGTTGGAGAAGCCCATCGTCCGGCTCGTGAACAATCTGCTTCTGAATGCCGTTAAGCGACGCGTCTCGGATGTTCATCTGCTCGCAGGCGAGCATCACGCCACGGCGCGCTACCGAATCGATGGTTCGCTGGTGCTCGTCGGCGAGTTCAGCGCCGCGCTGGTACCGGCAATCATCGCGAGAGTGAAGGTTCTTGCGTCCATGGACATGACCGAGCGGCGGCTGCCGCAGGATGGGGCCATTCGCATGGATACGCCGCATGGTCCCGTCGATATGCGCGTCTCGATCATACCCGCCATCTACGGCGAGAGTGTCGTCATCCGTATCCTCGATCAGAGCGTCGGACTGCGTCGCCTCGCGGACATCGGATTCGACAAGTCCGGCGAGCAGCGGATGCGCGCGCTCCTGAACCGCAACCAGGGACTGATGTTGGTTACCGGGCCGACCGGCTCCGGTAAGACGACGACGCTTTACGCCGCTCTGCAGGAGTTCAATACGGGCGAGTACCAAATCGTCACGGTCGAAGATCCGGTCGAGTACCGACTCGAGGGGATCGTTCAGAGCGCGGTACAGACGGCACTGGGTTGCGGATTCGCACAAGCACTGCGTCATGTGCTGCGACATGACCCCGATATCATTCTTATCGGTGAAATCCGCGATGCCGAGACGGCAAAGATCGCTATCGAGAGTGCGCTGACCGGGCATTTCGTATTCTCCACGCTGCATACCAACAGTGCCGCTCAGACGATCACCCGATTGTTGGAAATCGGCGTTCAGCCTTATCTCGTCAGCGCCACGCTGGCGGGAGTCCTGGCGCAACGGTTGGCACGCCGCAATTGCATTCACTGCCGGAAACCGGAGGTCGTGACGGCCGAGGTTCGGGAGCTGCTGGGCATCGGCAGCGACGAGCAATTCTGGCGCGGCGCCGGCTGCGCGGAGTGCCTGGACACAGGCTATCGCGGTCGTGTGGCCGTCTACGAGCTCTTGCAGATGAGCCCTGCACAGCGGGAGCTGATCCATGCGCAGGCCACCTACGATCAGATCGAAAGTCAGGCCGTGAAGGACGGCATGACGCGTCTTACCTCGCAGGCACTTTCGCTGGCGCGCGCCGGCACGATCTCACTGGATGAGGTGCTCCGTGTACGCATTGACTGAAGAGCCGAAGGCGGCACAGAGCAAGGAGGGCGCGGATCGCAAGGTTCCGAGCTACCTGGAGTTGCTCGAAGAACGGGATGACCTGCAAGCTGAGCTCACTGCTCATGTCCATGCACTGCCTCTCGCATTGGTGGTCTCGGATGCGACCGACAAGTTGACGATGAGTGAGTGGAGCCCGCAAGCCGAGGTCATCTTCGGTTATGGCCGGGCTGAGGCGGTCGGCAGATCGCCATACGAGATCATCATTGCACCCGAGCACCATGAGTACGTTCGGGGTGTCGTGAGAGAAGTGATGGCTTCCAGTAGCACGATCCGGGCTACGACGCAGAACCTGACCAAAGACGGCCGGCGAATCTGGTGCGAATGGTTCACTCGCGCGATACGCGATCACTCGGGGCGAGTCGTGCGGATCATTGCGATGGTTCAGGACATCACGCAGCGGATCATCGCGGAGGAGCGCACACGGCTGTGGACTTCGGTGCTCGAACAGAGTGCTGAGGGAATCATGATTTGTGATCCGCAGCTGCGAATTCTGGTTGTGAATGCCGCCTTCGAGAGGATCACTGGGTTTAAGGAAAGTGAAGCGATCGGCATGACGCCGCGCATTCTGCATTCCGGCTGCCAGGATCGTGCCTTCTACCAGCAGATGTGGCGCTCGATCAACGAGAACAAGCAATGGAGAGGAGAAATCTACAATCGGCGCAAGAGCGGCGAGGTGTATGCCCAGTGGCTGACCATCAATGTGGTTTGCGACCCATCCGGTCAGCTCACTCACTATGTAGGCACGTTCTCCGATATTACGAGGCGCAAGGCCATCGAGGCGCGCGCCCAGCACTTGTCGCAACATGACTCGCTCACGGATCTGCCCAACAGCGAGCTGCTCGTGCAACGACTGCAAGAGCTTGCCGTTACCGCCCGGCGCGGCGGACAAAAGATTGCCGTCCTGCTGATCGACCTCGACCGCTTCAACAACATCAATGACTCCATGGGCCGGCGGGCGGGCGACCTGCTCCTGCAGATGGTCGCGCAGCGGATCGCCTCGACAGTTCGGCATTCCGACTTCGTCGCGCGCTTGGGAGCGGACGAGTTCGTCATCGTGCTGCCGGAACTGCTTCAGGCTAGCGATGCAGGCGGTATCGCCCAGAAGGTGCTGAATGCGATCCACGCGCCGGCGATGCTTGCCGGGCAGCGCATCGTGATTTCCGCCAGTGCCGGTGTTTGTATCTTCCCGGACGACGGCGTCGAACCCGAGATGCTGATCAGCAATGCAGCCGCGGCGATGCTTTGCGCGAAGCGTGAGTGCCGTGACTCCTTCAGGTTCTATCGGCGCGAGATGAACGAAGCGGCGGCCGAAAGCCTGCGTACCGAGACAGCGCTGCGGCTCGCCATCGAGCGGCATGAGCTGGTTCTGCACTACCAGCCGCAGGTTCATCTCACCACCGGAGCGATCGTTGGCGTGGAAGCGCTCGTGCGCTGGAACCGACCGGGAATGGGCTTGTTGGGGCCGGCGCAATTCATTCCGATCGCAGAGGAGTGCGGGCTGATGCCGGCGTTGAGCCGATGGGTGATCGGGGAGGCCCTTCGACAAGTCAAGGAGTGGGACAGCCGTGGCCTGGCGCCCATCACCGTGGCCATCAATATCAGTGCAAGCGAATTTCATCAGCCCGGCTTCGTCGACGAACTGGCCTGCGAAATTCATCGGCACGCTGTCGAGCCCCATCGTCTCGAGCTCGAGCTGACGGAGAGCGTCGCCGTGGGCAATGTCGAGGCCACGACGGAGGCGCTCAATCGCCTGCATCGTCTCGGCATCCGCTTGTCGCTCGACGATTTCGGCACCGGCTATTCGTCGCTCGGCTACTTGCGGCGGTTTCCCATCGACAGAATCAAGATAGATCAGTCCTTCATTCGCGAGATGACCGTCAAGCCCGAGGCCACTCAGATCGTGAGGGCGATCATCGCGCTCGCCCGGAGTTTCGCGATGAAAGTGATTGCCGAGGGCGTGGAGAACGCGGAACAGTTGGCGGCGTTGCGCGAAGAGCGCTGCGATGAGATTCAAGGCTTCCTGATCGGAGCAGCTGTCACACCGGACGAGGTGTGCAGCTTGCTGCGGAACTGGAGCGCCGCGGGCTTCGCGAATCGCTTTGGGTCAGGATCGGGCCATGACGACTGATGGAGTCTGACATGGAAGACATCGAGATGCTGCATGGCGCTCCTATCGAACAAGTCCGCGGAGACGAACACGGGGAATGAATGGGTGGTTGAGGATGTTGGGTCTCTTTGGGATAGGAAACCGTAAAGCGTCAGGTCTTACCCGGCGTGGTGGCGTCTGGCACGTCGATATAGGGACGGATGCAGGGTCGCCGACTCGCGCTCGTCAGCCACAAGGTCCAATCTTGAATTCCACGCGTCGATCCAGTGCGTCGCGTACGTCGTCGGTGCCGCTGCCAACGAT
>JAIBJL010000291.1 GCA_020029545.1 Gammaproteobacteria bacterium | reverse complement strand
ACAACGCGATGTTCTCGGCAACGGTCAGCGTTTCGAACAATGAGAAATGTTGAAACACCATGCCGATACCGAGTCGACGCGCCGCGGCCGGGCTGTCGATCGTTACCGGCCGGCCTTCCCATTCGATGGTTCCAGCGTCCGGACGCACGACGCCATAGACGATCTTCATCAGCGTGCTCTTGCCGGCACCGTTCTCGCCTAGCAACGCATGAATCTCGCCCGGCGCCACCTGCAGATCGATGCGATCGTTCGCCAGCACCGCGGGATAGCGCTTGGTAATGCCTTGCAGCAGCAGTCGTGGTGTCGTCGGGCCGACCATCTACGAGGCCTTCAACGAGGCCTTCAATGAGGCATGGCGCTCGACGTCGCAGGCAGCGCAGCCCGCAGGACTCGCCGGGCAGGCTGGCACAACCGGGGCTGTGGTCGCAGGGTACCGCAGGGCGCGCGCCTCGATGGTCTGCAGCAACTGCGCGGCAATCGCGATGGCGATGACTTCCGGCCGCTTGCTGTGCAAGCCTTCAATACCCAATGGACATTGCAGCGAAGCGATCTGCACTGCGGTGAGACCCTCACGTGCCAGTCGCGAACGAAAGCGCGCCGCCTTGCTGTGCGAGCCGATCACGCCCAGCGAGGCGAATTCACCGCGCTGCAGGATCGTGCGACACAACGCATAGTCCAGACTATGCGAATGGGTCATGACGATGAAGTGCGACTGCGGCGGCGCGCTCGCCAATGTCATCAACGGCTCGGCCGCATGAATGATCTGCACGCAACCGCCGATGTCGTCCGGCAGGACTTCCGATCGCGAATCGATCCAGCGGGTCTGCACAGCCAGCGTAGCGAGCACTCGCGCCAGCGCCTGCCCCACGTGCCCAGCGCCGTACAGGAACAACGACGGCAATGTCACGCCCAACGATTCTTCCAATACGACGCCGTGACTGCGACTCAGCCGCACGCTCGCCGGTGACGCGGCCGAGGGCAACTCCACGATCGTTCGTTCCATGCCTGCAGGTGTCAACCGACTGGTCAGCCGCACGGCGCGGCCCGATGCAGCACGGGCGCGCTCAAGGAACGGACGATCCGCTGCCGTGTAACGTTCGATCCACAATTCGACGACGCCACCGCAGCACTGCGCCAGGTCGCTGGCGAGCACGAACTTGTGCACGCTGGCCGCAGCGCTCTGCGGGTCGGCAAGCATCTGTCTCGCAGCCTCCATTGCTGCCCATTCGAGCTGGCCGCCGCCGATCGTGCCGCTCGCCTCATGCTGGCCGATCAGCATGCAGGCACCGGGCTCGCGCGGCGCCGAACCACGCACCGACGCGACGACGATACGCGCGACACAGGAGGTACCCTCCAGCTGCTGCAGTACCGCGGCGGGCCAGTCGTGCAGCGGTTGCAGCCAGCGACCGCGCGAGATCGCAGGCGAGATGCCGATGTCGTTCATGCCGCCGTCCTTTTCTGCACGCTACCGATGGCTCGCAGTACCGCTTCCGGCGTGGCCGGCGCCGCAAGATCCGGCCGGCAATCGCGATCGCCGCAGCCCGCGATCGCGTCGCGAATCGCATGGAATACCGACATGGCCAGCATCAACGGTGGCTCGCCGACCGCCTTGGAGCGAAAGATCGTGTCTTCGCGATTCGGCCGATTGAGCAGACGAATCGTCGACTGCGCGGGCCAGTCGCGCGCCGTGGGAATCTTGTAGGTCGATGGCGCATGCGTCTGCAGTTCACCGCGTGCGTCCCACCACAGCTCTTCCGATGTGAGCCAGCCGACACCCTGCAGAAAACCGCCTTCGATCTGCCCCCTATCGATCGCCGGATTCAGCGAGGTGCCGACATCATGCAGGATGTCCACGCGCAGCAGGCGCGTCTCGCCAGTCAAGGTGTCGATGGCCACTTCCGACACGGCCGCCCCATAGGCGAAATAGAAAAACGGCCGACCCAGGAAGGCAGTGCGATCCCAGTGAATCTTGGGCGTGCGATAAAACCCGGTGGCTGACAGCGAGATGCGAGCGGCATGCGCCTGGCGCACGAACTCGCCGAAAGCGATATGTCGCGAGCCGATATGTACCATCCCGCCCTCGAACCGTACCGCGTCATCCGCCACGGCGTCGGTGCTGCAAGCCCACGCCACTAGTCGCTCACGGATCGTCTGCGCCGCGGCTTGCGCCGCTTTGCCATTTAAATCGGAACCGGATGAGGCCGCCGTTGCCGACGTATTGGGTATCTTGCCGGTGTCGGTTGTCGTGATACGAACGGCCGACATGGGCAGACCGAATTCCGAGGCGACGACCTGTGCGACTTTCGTATGCAAGCCCTGCCCCATTTCGGTCCCGCCGTGATTCAGCAGAATCGTGCCGTCGGTGTACACGTTCACGAGCGCGCCGGCCTGGTTGTAGAGCGTGGCGTTGAATGAAATGCCGAACTTCACGGGCGTCAACGCAATACCGCGCTTGATGAGTGTGTGGGTCGCGTTCCACTTTGATATCGCCGCTCGACGCTTGGCATACTCGGCTTCCTGCGCCAGGCCATCGACAATCTCGTGAATGACGTTGTCGTCGACGACCTGGCCGTAGTGCGTCACATTGCGTTCGCCGAGCCGGTAAAAGTTCCGCCGCCGGACCAACAACGAATCCAGCCCCAGCACGCGCGCAATGTCATCGATGATGCGCTCGATCACCATCATGCCCTGCGGTCCGCCGAAGCCGCGAAACGCCGTGTTCGATACCGTATGGGTCTTGCAGCGATGTGAAATCACCTCGACATGTTCGAGGAAGTACGCGTTATCGATATGACACAACGCGCGATCGTTCACCGGCCCGGACAGATCCGCCGAATAGCCGCAACGCGAGGCCAGCATGAGCTGCAATGCGAGAATTCGTCCGTCATCGTCGAAGCCCACATCGAAGTCGGCAAGAAAATCATGGCGCTTGCCCGTGATGAGCATGTCGGCATCGCGGTCGAGTCGCAGTTTGACGGGCCGCTGGGTCTTGTGTGCGAGCACCGCCGCGGCCGCGGCCAGCAGCGCGGGCTGGCTTTCCTTGCCGCCGAATCCGCCGCCCATGCGACGACATTGCACCGTGATGTCGTGCGCACGCCGTCCCAACGCATGCGCCACGATGTGCTGCACTTCCGTCGGGTGCTGCGTCGAGCTCTCGATCAACATCGCGCCATCTTCCTGCGGTATCGCGATTGCGATCTGGCCTTCAAGATAGAAGTGATCCTGGCCACCGAGGGTCACCGTGCCGGTCAATCGCCTCGGCGCGGCGGCAAGAGCCTCATGCGGTGTGCCGCGCACGATGTGTTGACTGGGCAGCACATAGCTGTCCGCGGCGAGTGCGGCACGAATGTCGAGAATCGCCGGCAGCACCACCGTGTCGACGCGCACGCGCGCGGCAGCGCGTCTCGCTTCAGCATGGGACAGGGCGGCAACGGCTAGCAGCGGCTGGCCCGCATACTCGATGCGGTCGGTCGCGAAGATCGGATCGTCATGCAGCACGCTGCCATAGTTGTTCTCGCCGGGAACATCGGCTGCGCTCGCAACGGCAACGACGCCGGGCTCACCGAGCACGTTGTCGACGTCGATGCGACGCAGCTTGCCGTGCGCGATGCGGCTGATAGCGAAAGCGGCGTGCAACGCATTCGCCGGCAACGCGATGTCGTCGGCGTAGCGCGCCCTGCCGCTGACATGCAGCTGCGCACTCTCATGGCACAGCGGCTGGCCTGCGGGAGCGATGTAGGGCTCGGTGTGTGCGTGGGTGCGCGTCATGTCACTGGCGCCAGATCCTGCAACCGCGTCGAGGGTGCCGTCTGATCGAGATAGTACCGCTGCAGCAGATTCATCGCGATCGACAATCGATAGTCGCTGCCAGCCCGCAGATCGCTCAAGGGGTTGAAATCCGTGGCCAGCCGCGTGGCCGCATGGCGAATGGTCTGCGGCGTCCAGGGCTGACCGATGAGGGCTGCTTCCGCATGCCGGGCCCGCGCCGGCGTTGCGGCCATGCCGCCGAACGCGATGCGTGCATCGCGAACCTGCTCCCCCGCGAGTTCGACGACGAATGCCCCGCACACGGCGGCGATATCCTGGTCGAAGCGTTTCGATACCTTGTAACAGCCAATGTGATGGGGCGTTGCCGTCAACGGGATCGCCACTGCCGTCACGAACTCACCGGGTTGCAGATCTTTCTTCTGATAGGCCAGGTAGAAATCTTCCAGTGGCAGCGTTCGCGATTGCGCACCGCGACGCAATTCCACGCGAGCACCCAAGGCGATCAACGCCGGCATCGAATCGCCCACCGGCGATGCGTTTGCCACATTGCCGCCCAGCGTCCCGGAGTTGCAGACCGGCGGCGAGGCAAAGCGCCGGGCAAGATCGGCGAGCCTCGGAAAATGCGCAACGATGACCTGCCAGGCATCCGTCAACGTGACGGCGGCGCCGATCGTGATCGCGTCGTTCGTGACACGAACCTGCTGCAACTCGGGCACGGCGCCGATGTAGACGATGGGAGGCAGCGTACGCAATTGTTTGGTGACCCACAGACCGACATCGGTGCCCCCGGCGAGAATCAACGCGTCGGGCTTTTCTTCCAGGATGCGCGCCAACGCCTCGACGGTGTGCGGTGCCGTGAAAGCGGATTGCGACAGCGCACTGGGTCTGCGCAATGACTTCAATGCAGCGACACGCGCCGGCGAATGGGCATCGTCGCGGCTCCAGCGTGCGGGTGACGGATAACCCGACATGCGACATCCGGCCGCAATGATGGGTCGATAACCGGTACACCGGCACAGATTCCCTGCCAGCGAATCGACCACTTGCGCGGCGTCGGCCGTGGCCTGGTTGAGATAGAGAGCGAACAGCGACATCACAAAGCCCGGCGTACAGAATCCGCATTGCGAAGCGTGCTCATCGACCATGGCTTGCTGTACCGGGTGCAACGCGCCGCCGTCCTGCAGGCTTTCGACCGTGATCAACTCGTGTCCATCGATGGTCGGCACGAACCGGATACAGGAATTGATCGCGCGGTACCGGATCGTGTCGTTATCGTCGAGCGACCCCAGCACGACGGTGCAGGCACCACAATCGCCCTCGGCGCAGCCTTCTTTGGTCCCTCGGCGTCCCAGCGTATCGCGCAGATAGTCCAATACGGTCGTGGTGGCCGCAAGATCGCGCGCCTCGATCACCTCGCCATCGAGCAGGAAACGGATCGGCGGGTCGGCAGGCATGAGGGGCGCGTCAGCCACCGCGATACACCGAGTAGCTCCACGGCGTGATCAGCAGCGGTACATGGTAGTGCTGTTCGGGCGATGCGATGCCGATATGGATGACAGCACGATCGAGGAACGCCGGTTCGGGCAATTCGACGCCACGCGTACGGAAGTAGTCGGCGAGGTGAAACGTCAGCACGTACTGGCCGCGACGCAAGCGTTCCCCCTCCAGCAAGGGCGCGCTGCATCGGCCATCGCTGCCGGTCGTTTGCTCGGCCACAGGTTCCGGCCTGCCGCCAATCAACGAATGCAGCTCGATGCGAATGCCGGCCGCCGGTCCGCCATGGCTGAGATCGAGTACATGCGTGGTCAATTTCGACATCGATTTCCCGGCAACCCCGTTGTCATTCTGGCGAGTTGTCCATCGTACTGCGCCCGAGCAGTCACCGCCCTTTTTGCGTGCTGCAATACAGGTCAGGCTGCCACTCGATAGCGCCGGCCTGTACCCGTCGAATTCATCTCGCAGCCCATCCTATGCAACAATCTATGCAAAAATCGTGTCGTCAATCTTTGCCGGACACCCTGCGGGGACTTGAATTCCCCGGCGGCCGCACCAGTCCGACAGGCTGCGAGCATAGATCAATCGCCGATCGGGTTCACGCTGAGGGCTGAGACTTATATGAGTACTTCCATCGTCAGTGATTCGTGGTTGCGCGGTCTGCCCAAAGCCGAACTGCACCTGCATCTGGAAGGCAGCCTCGAGCCGGAAATGCTGTTCTCCCTGGCTGCCCGCAATCGGGTGGAGCTGCCCTTTGCCACCCTGGAGGACGTACGTCGAGCGTACCGTTTCAGCCGGCTCGATGATTTTCTGGCGATCTACTACCAGGGCATGTCGGTACTGCAGACCGCACAGGATTTCCACGATCTGACGCTCGCCTACATGCAGCGCGCCCATGACGATGGCGTAGTGCATGCGGAAGTGTTCTTCGATCCGCAGGGCCACACTCGCCGCGGTATCGCGTTTGAAACGGTCATGCGCGGAATTACCAGCGGATTGAACGAGGCGCGGACCTCGATGGGCATCACCTCGCGCCTGATCATGTGCTTCCTGCGCGATTTGCCCGAATCGGATGCGCTGCAGACACTCAAAAGCGCGCAACCCTGGCTCGAAGTACTCACGGGTGTCGGGCTCGACTCCTCCGAACTCGGGCATCCTCCGGCAAAATTCGCCCGTGCCTTTGCAGCAGCGCGCTCGATGGGCCTGAAACTGGTGGCGCACGCCGGCGAGGAAGG
>JAIBJL010000290.1 GCA_020029545.1 Gammaproteobacteria bacterium | reverse complement strand
CGGGCAGACCCAAGCGCGTAGTGCTTGCGCTCGTAGCGCTTGTACGAGCGTCGCCAGAACATCCAGCTTCTCACCTTCTGGCGTATTCGATTTGGCAGCTGCCGTGCAGCTCATTCGCGAACCGCAGTGCAGCACCGAAGCAACGGGGAAAATCGCGATCCTGCGGCATCACGTGCTTCCTCCCCGCGGCTCACTCGTCGTCATCCTCTTCATCATCCTCCTCCATCTCTACGTCCAGAGATTCGAGGTAGTCGCTGCGAATTCTTCTGAGCGACGTCTTTGATTTCGGATCGACGAAGAAGAACCACCAGCCGTTGGTGGGACGGCCAGTCAGGTGAACCGCTGCTGCCGACGGACGCGAGAACATCTGGCCATCAAGCTCTATCTGACCGTCCGGCAGCAGCGCGCCCACTTTGCTACTGAACCTCGCTTGCCGCGGTGTGAGCTGCATGCCCGACTGCAGGACCCCGGCATTCATCAGGTCGGATAGGGTCAGCTTGCTGCGGCGCCTCGGCTTTTCCGCAGCAAAGCCGGACTTGTGGCCTTCCGGAACGGGCCACACGCGAATGATCGCTTCGATCAGATCGCGCGTTCTGCTGCGGATGGCCTCATTGGACCAGTCGTGCTGCGCGGATTCCAGGAGCTTGCGATTGAGGACCAGTACGTCGTGGTCCTTCAAACTGGCGCGCTTACCCTGCCACGGACCGTTGGAAACGCTGCTGTTGAGTCGGCCGGTGAGAAGCGTCAGGTTGCCCAGCGTGTGGACCAGCTTGTCGCGCTGGTCTGCCGAATCGGCCGGATCCGGTTTCCAGTGCGCCGTCCACTTCCGAGGCATGACGTGTTCGATAGCCAGTGCGCCGCGGGCAACGCGCTCGCCACCGAGGCCCGACTTCTGTCCCTGCCAGCCCCGCAGATGATCCTCGATGCCTTCGAAGATCATTCTGAGACGACTGCGCCGCAGCCGACGATACGCCAGCAGGTCACTCAGGTCGGCGCGCAGTTCGGCGTCGTCCGGCCAGTAGCGGCTATCGCCCGTTTGTTTTGCGAGGTATTGCTCGATGGTGTCACCTACGGACTCGCGCGGCGCGGACCGCACGACCTTCACCAGCTCCGCCACCGCCTGGTTGTAATTCTTCGCCGTCGCCCGCACGAGCATGCGACGCACCATCCAGCTCTCGACCACATTGAGCGCCTTGGACAGTTGTGCATCCGGCACCACGGACAATTCCGGATCGAGCAGCCACAACAACAGCGGCTTGATTACCTCGCTTTCGAGCACGCCAGTGCGATAGCTGAACAGGCCGAGCCGATCGATGGCACCGGTCAACGTCATCGCGTCCGTGACGAACTTGCGATAAACAGCGGATGCGCGGTGAATCCTGCGCAAAAGCTCGGTCATCGACACACCGGCATCGTGATCGGCATACCGCTTGAAGCGGTTGAATACTTCCCGCGCCACGATCTCTTCGCCGGTCTGGGCAATCAACCAGTGATTCAGAAATACGGAGATGCGGGGGTATCGGATGCGGCCAACCGCAACCTCCGTCTCCCAGAATGCGGTCTCGAACTCCTTCCAGTGATCGACATACTCCTGCTCAACATTGGCGCCCGATTCCATCAGTCGCTGGAAGACGAAATTCTTGATCAAGTCTGCGGCTGTGAGCTGCGCGCCGCGGGCATTGAGCGTCTCGAAGATCTCCTGCGCGTTCTCCTCCGCCGTCAAATCGATAACGACCATCTGCAGCAGATCACGAACCACCTTTTCCAGCGCATCGGCACGATGAGCGCGACTCCCCAGTCCTCCCGCGTTCAACCAGTCCCGTGCCTGCTCACTAAAATATCGATGCGCCTCCACCATGCGCTCGCCCTTGTAACCTATCGCCTCGTAGTTCACCGGCGGCTTGGCGCCCATCACCGCATTGAACGCGGGACGGTCGCGATTCGTCGGCCAGACCTTGAACTGATCTTCCGGTTTGGCGCAGAACGGATCCTGGTTCCTGACCAGCGCCTCGATTCTCAGCGCAGGGCCGGTCGCCTCCACCACCATCAGCTCGGCATGCAACGCATCGAGCAAGAGCTGCAGCGTCGTGAGCCGCTGCTGACCATCGATGATCGTGCGCGTCTGCATCAAGCCGATCGGGTTCTGCACTTGCTGGAGCACCACGGCGCCGAGGAAGTGAGGCTGATGACGTTCTTGCGGCTGTTTGAGCAATCGCTCGGTAACGCGAACGACGTCATTCCACAACGGCTCCCATTGATTCTCTTCATTCCAGACGTACGGGCGCTGGAACAGCGGGACGATCAGCCGTTGCGGCTGCATGAAGATCATTTGAGGGGTGCGGACTTGGGTTTCCATTTTCTTTTCTTCCTGCGCTAGCCTGGATAATTCACGACCGTTCGTGAATTATCCAGGCTAGGCCACTCACGATCGAGACGTGGGCAATCTGCCTCGTGAGCAAGTACCGGCGGACTGTGACGACGGAAACCTGCAGCCGCCGCGCGGCCTCAAATCGAAAGCATTTCAGATAACGCTGGCATCGCCGCTCGCCGCGGTGCGCGGCGCCTCCCGTGCAAGGCACGCCACCAATCCATCGCAGCATATCTGGCATCCGCGCTCCGACATGCGACTCTGTGCGCGGGACTTGCCTCCCAACCGCTTGTTAGAGTTATCTGCTTTCCTGCCCAATTCATAACAAAGCACTACAAAAAGACCATTAAGTTCTATAACGGTCCTAATACGAGCCCTTAATGGCTTGCGCTCAACCCAAAAGCTCGTCACCATCCAGCAGCTTTCATACGATCTTTTATCGCTCACGATGGTCTGCATATGATCCCTTACAAGCATACGGTATCGCCTGCGATTTCCCGGTCCATCGGCAAGCTGGGCACCGATGTTTCGCGAGCTCGGCGACGACGCAGGCTGACACGAGCCTCGTTAGCCGAACGCAGTGGCGTCTCCGTATCCACGCTGAAGCGACTCGAAGGTGGCGACGGAAGCGTCGCCTTGGAGAACCTTGCGCGCGCGCTGCAGGTACTGGGCGAACTCGACCGCCTCGCCAACCTGCTCGACAGCGGCGCGGATGAACTGGGAATCGTGCTGATGGATGAGCAACTGCCGAAGCGTGTGCGGCATCGCCGTAGTTCGGGGGCCCTGTGAGTGCGCGACTGATCAAGCACCAGGCGTCGGTGTGCGTGGGCCGCGCCGCCATCGAGGTTGGCGATCTCACCTTCGTGCGCGACGGTCATCGCGAATACTCTGCCTTCGCCTACGACCGCTCCTGGCTCGGACATGCAGACCGTTTCGAGATCTCACCCGATCTGCCGCTGCGCGAGGGACATGTCACGCGTCGCGCGGCATCGGAAGAAGACTCGCCATTCCCTGCTGCGCTGGCCGATACGGAACCTGACACATGGGGCAAGCGCATCATCCAGCGGGCGCATGCGAAACGTCGACAGCATGATCCAGCGCTCGGACCGCTCAGTCGCTTCGATATTCTGGCCGCGGTCGATGACTTCAGCCGCGTCGGGGCGCTGCGCCTGCGCGATGCCAGCGGGCAATTCCTGCGGTCCGAATCTGCGTTTCGCACCCCGCAACTCGTCGAACTGAACAAGATTTACGCCGCCACCCGAGCCGTCGAACGAAATACCGAGACAGAAGCCGACCTCAAGTATCTGCAAGGCAAGGCCACTTCTCTCGGCGGTCTGCGGCCGAAGTGCACACTGCTCGATTCCGATGGCACCCTCGCACTGGGAAAATTTCCCAGCATCACCGATACGCGCTCGATCGTGCGCGGCGAAGTCCTTGCGCTCAAGCTCGCGAGACTTGTGGGACTGGATGCGGCTGAAGCCCGCGTCGAAATGATTGAAGACACGGCCGTCGCCGTCATCCGTCGCTTCGACCGCACGCCCGATACTGCCCGCATCGCGTATCTATCGGGCGGCTCGCTGCTGCAGGCCCGTCGCGGCGAAGATCGTGCCTACACTGAGATTGCCGATGCACTGCGACGCATCGGGACACGGCCGACCGAGGATCTGCGTGAGCTGTGGCGACGGATGCTCTTCAATCTCCTGATTTCCAACATCGATGATCACCTGTGGAACGTCGGTGTACTGTACGCAGGCAACAACCAATGGACGCTCGCGCCGGCGTTCGATATCAATCCCTTTCCGGACCGTGCAAGAGAATCGAAGACTTGGCTATCCGAGGAGACCGGCCCCATCACTTCCTTGCGACAACTGATTGATGGCTGCACCTACTTCGGATTGCCGCGTGAGCGAGCTGCGGAAGACGCTGCCGCCATGGCCACGACGCTGGCTGGATGGCGCACAGTGGCCACATCAAAAGAAGTCGGCCTGACCGATGCTGAACTCGAAGCCTTTGCACCCGCCTTCGAACATGAGCAGGCACGGATGGCGCGCTCAGGTCTGGCGGATTGAAACGCAGCACCGAGCCTGCAACCCCACCCGCCACGTGCGAATTTCACCGGAATTCCGGCGTCACGGCCATTTTTCAGGCGAATCGCTCAAGAAAAGATGAGCCGGCAACAGGCAGGATGATCGAAAGTCTGCCGTAGCGTTCCTCAATATTCGCCATATCCAAATGTCCTTCGCTACGATTCAACCGGCATAGCCATATCGCTCTCCCTCGCAGCTGACTAATTTATGATTTTCCTCACGCTGAGATCCTGCTGGGCAGTTGCTCCATGTATTGACCTAGGCAGTTGTTTGTACCAACAGGTGCTGCGCCGCGAGGTTGAGATGCCCACTCAACGGAAATGGGAGTTCGTCGAAATCCTCCTTCTCCACCGCCACGCGTCGCAGTGTTCGCGCGACACGCTCCGGCGTGCCCAGGTCGCTCCAGCCACACGGTGGCACCGCCAGCACGCGCAGCGGCGATTCGAATCCCTGCAATACATGCCGCGAAAAATCGATCTCCGGCAACGTTCCGTAGAGATGCCTCGCTGCCACAGGCTCCATCGGATTGCTCGCGTCATGCGCGACGACGGCTCGCATGTTCGCGACGACGTCCGGAAATCGGTGCGAGAACAGCTCCAGGAGAGCTTGCGCTCGGGCGACCACGATGAAGGCGTTCCATAAAGCACCCGCACCCAACAAGCTGCGGGCCAACGCATCCGATGGCTTCTCGACGAATCGCTCGACGCTGCGTACTCCGTAACCGTCCTCATCGCCCGGTACGATATAGCCCAGCTCCGGATCGACTTCTTCCGGCTCCAGTCCGAGCAACAAGACCTCGCGATTTCGGGTCGCCAGTTGTGCGACGGCCCGCTCCAAGGAACGCGCCAGCACTGCCTCGTCGCGCACGTGATGATCCGAAGGCAGCAGAACGATCCGGGCCTCCGGGTCTCGGTCCAGGATATGCAGCAACGGCAGAAGGATGCCGTTTCCCGTGCCCCGATTCTCGGGCTGCACGATCACGTTGGACCTGGGTAGCGAACTCAGCGCTCGTTCCCACCAACGTCGATGCTGCTGCGCCACGACCGTACAGATGCGCTCCCGGTCAGCGATCGCTTCTGCACGCTGCAGCGTTTCATGCAGCAAGGAGAGGCCGCCACGCAGTGAGCAGAACTGCTTGGGCACAGCGATACCGGCGCGGGTCGTGGTCAAGCTGCGCAAGCGGCTTCCCTCTCCTGCGGCAAGGATCAGCGCCCACGTGTGTCCGGTATCATTCATGACTTCGCCCCTTCAGTCAGCTTGTTGTTCCACAGTCGCTAACATAAAGCTCATTGAGGGACTCGCCCATGCGCGGCCTCCCGTAGCGTCTACGCGAGATCCCATAGGAACCCTCCCCCCACATCGATCGTCGCGCTACTGCAACCAGCGCCTGTGACGACATGTCGTCGTAGCGATGTCGAGCACGCCGAAGGCGATCACGGCGCCGATGATCTCCCACGCTCCGAGCATGAGCGGCCCTGCGAACACGACGAGCGGCAGCAGCGCTTCCCCGACCTGGTCCAATCCCGCGTACTCGATGCCCGGTTTCAGATGCAGGCGCCGCTTCATGGCACTTGTAGCGGAATCGGCCAGGAGCGACATGCCCCCAAAGCCGGCACCAATCTCCAGCGGCAGATCGAAGAGCACACCCACGGCGGCGCACGACAGAATTCCGGATATCAAGCCACGCCAGGTTTTGTGGCTGCCGAGAAGCCGCTCGCCGTCCGCCATCACATAGCCGAAGTCGAGCGGCGCCGACCAACGGTCGCGGACCAGTTGTCCAACGATGACAGGAACTGCATTGGCTGCACACAACAGTGCGACCGCACGAATCGTGTCGAACAGTCCATCCATAGTCGGGCTGAGACTCACAGTGCGGACACTAGCGGGCTGCCGTCGAGCGCCTAACTCTGCAGCGACCGTGAAATGGCCTTGAACTCTTCCCACTCGATGGCAGGCCAGATTTCGGTGTCGGCAGCACCGAAAGTGCGCACCTTGCTGTAATAGGTGGAGCGTAGCTCGCGTCCTCGATGGATTCCTGCACCACGTGCAG
>JAIBJL010000289.1 GCA_020029545.1 Gammaproteobacteria bacterium | reverse complement strand
GGCCCGTATCGTCGCGGTCCGCTTGTACACACCGATCCGCGTATGCTTCAGCAGGCCTCGAAATCCCTGAATGGTGCCGTCATCGCTTGGCTTGAGGCAGCGAGCCAGCAAGTGGTAGATCTGACGTGAATTGATGCCAGTCTCTTTCTCGATTTCGCGTGCGGCTGTTCCACTGGCATACAGTTCGACGGCACGGCGACGGCGATCGAATGTGGCGCGCACGGCGGCTGGAAGCGCATTCGCATCGACGGTGGGCCAACGATCGGTGTCGATACTTTGCAGGTCTTTGCGGCGGCGAATCATTGGCGTTCTCCAACCGGTTCGAACGGTGTGAGGTAAGACAGGGGCTCTGTCGCGAGCTTCGGCGCTTGCAGTTGGCCGCGATGCAACAGGCTGAAGACGGCGGCGCGCACCAACGCCGGATCACCGGGAGCGAATTCACGTTCGATCCGCGACAACTGCATCGGCGCGGATACAAGATCGGCGACCGCTTGCATCAGTGCATTCGACAAGCATGAGCGGCAGGCAATCATGCACGGCAGCATGCGTTCCCAATTGGCAATCAAGATTCGCGCAGCCGCCAGCTCCGCCAGCGGTATCGAACGGACCGGAAGCGACGCGTTGCCGCTCGTCATGTTCGGCACTGGGCGTTCGTCGCCGATGATCAGCAGAGCCTCCTGATCTCGAGTACGCACCCAGTAGTCGATCAACCTCTTGTTGTCGCCCTCATCGAGCGCCAGTGGGCGTTCGCAGAAAACCAGCACGGCAGGATCCGATTCAAGGCGAATCCACTGATCGAAGGCATGCCGACCGAAGCAGCGAAGGCGCCGACCGAGTTTCGGGCTGAACGCTTCGATGAGGCGCGAGCCGCGCGGCCGGGGAATGGAAACCGGCGCCGAAAAGCGTGCTGATTCATCCATAGTTTCAGCACGTTACAATGCATCATGTGCGCTCAAAGATGCGAGTAGATAACTCTTCTTCGTTCTCATGTGAGTTGACAACTGTGCTTCGTTTGGAGTGAGGGCAAAGTTGTCTACAACGCGGGAAACCTTAGAGTGAAGGGGAGGGAAAAAGCGTAGACAACTTTGGTTCGGACTACGGCCGCCGAAGAGCGCTGGTCGGCGCTCTTCGCGCAGTCGCAAGGTGCACTGGAGCAACTTGCGATCGAGGCGCTGGCGGAACACGCGTCTGGAAAGACCCAGCCCTTCTGATGCCGTTCGCCTCGTCCACGACCGACGCGTTCCGCAAGCGTGAAGCGAAGTAAAAGTGACAATGCAAGGCATGAATATAAGACGCAATATTTCAACCAGTTCGGTTTTGTACGTGGCTCGATATTGACAAAATTGTGTCGCTTTTCAGAGTAGTAATATTGACAAATTTCATTGGACCGACGTAAAGTTGCCAAAAACAGCGGACTTACCACATGAGTGCTGCTACCTTTGCCAACCCGGTTAGCGTCGACAGAAAACCGTGGGGGCGCCGCATCGAAGTGTTCTCTGCAAAGCTCGATCGGCGTTTGACCCTATTGTCCAGGGATGCGCACGATGTGTGGCTGCTATTGGAGGGCGATTTCCGGGTCAAGCGTTTTTGCGAACGACCGGCGTATGTGGCCGATGCTCAGGGACGTCTCCTGGACTTTTGGGTTACTACCGGGCGGCGCGAGCACTTCTGGGTTATCGGGCGCGAGGACGACGGCGATCGACAGTGGCCAAGGCGCGTTCATGACTTACCGTTGCGCGTGATGAAGCGTGAGGAGTTGCTTGCCCGACGGATGGCCACCACCAACTGGGGGAAGATCGTGCCCTATCTGACAGCGTCACGGTCTCACCGCGCCGCGAGATTGGAAGACGACGTGCTGCATCGCCTTGAAAAGCCGTACAAGTTGGGACGTCTCGAAGCCGCGTTCAGTCCACTGGATCCCCAGTTGGTACGAACTGCGGCGTTCGAGTTGATGGCGGCCGGCAAGGTGGTGGCGGATCATTTCGACACTGCGCCGTTGGGCTTGGGGACCGTGCTCAGGAAGCGCGCGCGGTGAGACGGCCCGCTTCCGAAGCGCTGGATTTGAAGCGCTGGCCGGCGGTAAGCCCGGCGGCGCTTTCCGCTCCGGCGCGAGTGGTTTTTCTCAAGCGCGTACAGGCCATCGAGCAGTACGTCCAGGGGAAAGGCGGACGGCATATTGAGGAAGACTCGGGTGTGGCGCTGCGCACCGTCTACAGGATGATCGAGCGGGCATTGCGGATCCATCCAGATGGGCGTCCGTGGGGGTACCGCGCGCTCATTCCGCATGGACGGGTGAAACCCTACGAGCGGACGAGCCCCGTGCGCCGACTAGCCGGAACGAACGCGGGCAATACCGGGGCGTTTCAGCAACTGCTCGGCCGCTTCGAGATTCTCCAGAACGTGCTCCGAGATGCGATCCGCGACCGCGATGTCCTGCTTGAGCAGGTGGGCGACAGGATGCGCCTCAGAGGGCTCAAGCGGCTGCATACGCGGTTCCTCGAAGCCTGCCGTGCCGAAGGACTCTCGGCCAAGGACTACCCTCTCAACCAGGATGACAAGGCGATCCGGAGTCTGTCCCGGACGACGCGGGAGTGGATACTCACACGCTTCGCAGGTGCTACCCGGGCGGCCGGCGCGCGACGAGAGAAGCCAGCATCGGCGTTGCGGGCAAATCGGGAGGTCGGTATCACTGAGGCATTCGACACCGTTGAGTTCGACGGCCACCGGCTCGATGTGAGGTTGAAGATACTGGATCAGGATCCATTCGGCCAGGAGCAGGTGTACGAAATCGAGCGAATCTGGCTCCTGGCATTGATTGACGTGGCTACGCGCTGCATTCTGGGGTACTGCCTGTGCTTGAATCGCGAGTACAGCCGCTTTGAAGTGATTCGTACCTTCGAGCGATCGCTCGCGCCAGCGCGGCCCCCCGAATTAACGCTCCCGGGGCTTGCGTACGTGGCGGGCGGGGGATTTGTCTCAACGATACTGCCGGAGACGGCGTATACGTGTTGGCGGTGCATTCGTTTTGACAATGCACGCGCACACTTGGCGGCCGACAGCCTGGACGTCGCCTGCGAACTATTGCGCAGCGTAGTTGAGGTCGGGCCCGTGTACAGCCCGGATGAGCGTCCATTCATCGAGCGCTTTTTCGGGACCGTCACAACGTGCTTGACGCACCGACTACCTGGAACGACCGGCCACAACCCGCGCGACGTCATCCGGGCACTGTCGGATCCCAAGGGCGATCTGAGGCTTGTCGTGGGGCTGGACGAACTGGTTGAGCTGCTTGCGGTGAGCGTCTGGAACTACCATGGAACGCCGCATGAGGGGCTTGGAGGCAGAACCCCCCTGGAGGCGATGACGTGGCAGGTTCGAGAGCGCGGCGTGATGTTGCGACGGCTCCCCGAGTCGCTCCAACGGCATTTATGCTTGCTTCAAAGCCCGCACCGATGCCGTGTCCGCGGCAATGTTGAACGCGGAGACAAGCCCTATGTGAGTTTTTACCACGTACGCTATACGAGCATGGATCTCGCCACGGCGGCGCATCTGATCGGCCGGGATCTGCACATTTACTATGATGCGGACGATGTGCGTACGTTGCGCGCTTTTCTTCCCGACGGTACCGAACTTGGCGAACTGACTGCCAGCGGTCTTTGGCGCGTGACGCCGCACTCGCTGACGCTGCGGCGCCAGGTGTTTCGAGCCAAGCGATTGCGCAAGCTCAACTGGAGCGAGCACGAGGATCCGGTGGAGGCCTATTTGAACTACCGACGCCGACACGCGAAGGGGTCACGCAAGGACGCCACCGAGATCGCCCGCGTCAAACAGCAGATCGCCGAGGGGAGGGCGGCGCGCGATGTGCCCGCTCCGCCGCCGATCGACAGGAAAACGAAGGACGCTGAACTGCCCTTGGCCATCGGCCCGGTAAAGCCGAAGCGACTGCGCATCCCGCCTGGATACGCGTAATCGATGACAACTGCGAGGAATTCTGGATGCCGAGTGCGATCGATTGCAGCCAGCACCCCCTCTCACGGCGCAACTATCGCGTCGGGACCTTTGCAATCGAGCAATTTCTGGATGTCGTCGAGCGATGTCTGCGGGTGCTGATTCCGGGCGCACTGGTTTACGCACGACCCAGGATGGGAAAGACCAATGCGATCGAGTACATCAGAATCCATCTCAAGCGGGCCCGACCGAGCGTACTCACGTTCAAGCTGTCGTGCGAACACCACCGCGTTGATTTTGAAGGGCCGTTCTTCAGCGCGCTGCTCAGTGCCGCCGGCGCGCCACCGGCGAGCATCAGAGGTTCGCTGTCGGACAAACGCCGCGCGCTGATACTTCTGATCCACGAACGGTTGAAAGAGGAGGGTGGCAACGTAGTCGCGTTATTCTGTGACGAGGCCCAGCGTCTGTCGCGCGATAGCTATGAGTGGCTGCGTGATGCGCACGATCAGCTTGCAGATCACGGCGTACGGCTGATCACTTTCTTGGTTGGACAGCCGCAGTTGCTGGGGATCAAAGCGAAGTATCAGTTGGACGGCGAGGAACAGATCGTCGCGCGTTTCATGATTGAACAGTTGCTGTTCCGTGGCATCGCGGAACCTGGAGATGCAGCGACTTGTCTCGCAGGCTACGACGGTACGCGTTATCCCGAGGACCGGGGGCCGACATTCACCGAGTTCTTTCTTCCCCGCGCTTACGGTGCAGGGCTGCGCCTCGAGGCGAGCGCGGCGAGCCTGTGGAATGCGTTCGTACGCGCGCATGCGGCGGCGCAACTATCTGGCAAGCCGGAAATTCAAATGGACTACTTTACTCGCGCTGTCGAGGCGATGTTGATCGACGGCGCGCATTTCGATCACGTCGGATTGGAACTAGATGAGGCGCATTGGGCCAGGGCAGTTCAACAATCTGGTTACGTTGCCGCGCAGAAGTCGGTCAGTCTTCAGAGCCCATAGCGACCATTATGTTGCCGATCCTGATAGATCGCGGCGGGCCATGCATGGGTCCAAGAGCTGCGGACTCCGGCTGCGCCGAGCGCGCCGCTGGCATGGCGGAGCTGGCGGCGTCATCGTACGTGCTCGAACCGGCGAGGACACGGGAATTGTGGCGCAACTGGTTCGCGATCCCTGTGTCCGAGAGCGTTTGCGGCGTCGTTCCGGGATCGACCCCGCCGCCGGCGTCTGGATCCGATCCACCTACCTTACTTCGCGATTGTGAACAGGTGCTAAAGCGTTTCGCCAAGCGTTGGCGGCGGCGCTGGTCCAGAGACGAACGAAGGCAGTTGCGGTCCGCGACAAACACGGTATGCATGAATTCTATCCCGGCCCTTCGGGCAGTCGCTCTGCCGGTCGATATCGCAGCTTGGCTGCTCTGGTCGATGCATTGGTGGGGCATTAGCCATGTCCGTCTGCTCGAATTGGAACGTGTCCACGTCGCGACACAGATCGTACGCTGGCTAACACTGGCTCCGGTTGCCGTTCAGCACGCCGGCACGGGCCAAACCTTGCATGCATTGCTGGAGGCACTGGCGAGAACTCAATGGCTCTGGTGTTCGATCGCGGAGCGGATGAAGCAAAAGGGCGTCTACTTCCTCGATGGCCGGATCGTCGAAGTGCGATTTCTCTGGCACGAGCGCCTGTCGTTCTGAAATTTGACGACAATAGACAATATTACTACGCAGGGGCATCATGCAATCAATGGGATGCAGTTCTTGTCCGCCGTCGCGGACTGGGATAGGCCCCGGATTGTCAAGATTACTTCGCTTTCCTGACAACTTTAGTTCGCTTCACGTCAGCCCTTCAGTCGAAGCGTTCAGCCGAGTTGCATGACATGTCGCCGTTCAGGCGCATCGGCATTGTCGCGCTGGTCGCGTTTGTCCTGCAGGGCACCTGTCTGGCACAGTCGCCGCGGGTGGGCGATCTCGCAGTCAGTCAGCGCGTGGCTCTCGTGATTGGCAACGGCGACTACCCGGAGACGCCGCTGCCCAACGCCGTGCGCGACGCCAGCGCGATCGCCGAGCGCTTGCGGGCTTTTGGCTACACCGTGCGCGAGCATCACAACCTCGGCAAAGCCCGCATGGAAGCGGAGTACCGCAAGTACGTGCTCGAGTTGCAGGAGGGCGGCGGGCTCGGCGTCTTCTACTACTCCGGACACGGCCTGCAGTTCGGCGGTCAGACCTACCTGGTGCCGGTCGATGCTGATATCGCCGATCCGCGCGAGGCGGCGTTCTGGGCAGTGGCACTCGAACCGATGGTCGCGGTCTTCGAGCGCATCGGCAACCGCGGCAACGTCGTCATACTCGACGCGTGCCGAAAAAATCCGTTCGGCCGTTCGGAGGTGCGGCAGCACGGGCTCGCGGCCGTGTCTCTCGCCAGCCTCAAGAATACGTTGCTCGAGTACGCGACCGCACCCGGCCAGTGGGCCTCTGATGGCGCGCGCGAAAAGCATAGCCCCTACACCGAGGCTCTGCTACTTCATATGGGGGCGGCCGACACCGACATGACGGAGGTGTTC
>JAIBJL010000288.1 GCA_020029545.1 Gammaproteobacteria bacterium | reverse complement strand
CGGTCAGGCATCGACGAGCGCGTGCGGCCGGAGCTTCCCCTTGCGCAACTGCTGAATCGACTTGACCAGATGTGCCGCGTTGGCTGGCGTCTTCAGTAGATGTACCGTCTCCATCCAGCTATTGAAGGTGTCCAGCGACATTACCACGGCGTCTGGAGCATCTCGCCGGGAGATGACAGCAACGTCAGCGTCGTCGACAACCCGATCGATAACCTGCTTCAGACTGTTGCGAGCCTCGGAGAATGTGATTACGCGCATCTTGTATTGTCCAATAAATGGTACAAGTGTACCTTAGGATGGCTGCAGTGCCAAGTAAACAGGTCCGACGTATCACGGTCATCGATCAGTGCGGGCAACGCGCCGCAAGCGATTTCAGATGCGAGCTATGAGGCGATCACCACGACTTCATCCTTCATGTCGTCGTACTCCGTTGCGCCGAGGCCCAAGTGGGACAGACTCCGATCGAGGAACGCTATTGACTGGACATCGTGATGCATGACCCCTGCGGGGTCGTTCAAGGCTTCTGCCACATAGTTGATGGCGACAAGGGTGCGGGCGTCCGCGGAAACGTTCTGCCCAGCATCGAACACGTCGAGTTCATGATGCAGCAGGATGCCCTCGCATATCGCCTCGGGCAGAAACCATGCCTTGGCCATGAGGCGGCCGACGAGGGCGTGGTTCGCGCCATGGCGGTCTTCCTCGATCTGCGTCATGGGTCGGTCCGAGGACTCGACCAGCCGCAGGGTCTCGCGATAGTCGTCGAATCTTTGCTGCATCAAGATAATGCCGCAATCACGAAACAGGCCGAACGCGTAGCATTCCTCGCGCGAGACACCGGGCAACTGGGCGGCGACGTAGGCCGCGATCGATGCGACCTGTTCGGCGTCGTTCCAGAACTGCGTCAGCGCGGCCTGCTTGCCGCCCAGCGCGCCACGCAACGACGCGCCCGTGACGATGTTAGCGATGCTTTTGAGGCCAAGCATCTGGACTGCTTGCAACACGGAGCCCGTCTTGGCTCTACGCCCGAAGAAGGGCGAGTTGACGGTCTTGAGGACCGCTACCGATAGGCCGACATCGTGGGCAATCCGGCTTGCCACCATTCTGATATCCGGTTCCTCCTTGGCCAGCTCGACAGCGAGATCGCTCAGAATCTTGGGACGTGGCGGAATGATGATATCCAAGAGCGTCCGCTGGGCGTCCTGCAGGCTCAATTCAGAAGGCATAGATGCAACTCCTACCAACTCATGCTCATGGTACTCTGACTGCTGTCGGCCGGACCTGGCGCGCAGGCGTCGTGGCCCATTCTATTCCACCAACGAAAGGACGACCGACAAACTGAAGCACGTAGGCATCCCCAAGGCCTCTACCGCTGCACCAAGGGCGCGTTGAAGGCGACGTCGAACGCTTCGTATTGGCTGACAAGATCGCCTATTTCTCCATCAGTTCGCCGGCGCACAGCGGACGCGGCGTCGGGCGGGTAAGTCGAGTTGCAGCGGGGTTGTCCAACCAACCGGCATTGATGCTCTGACTCTAACGGCACGTGCACAACCACACTTAAATGGTGGGGGCAATCAGCGGGCGCCTCGTAGAGGCACGTACACAGAATAGCCGCGTAACTTCCGAACGGGTGGTGGGGAATCAGGGTTTCGGCAGTGCCTCGGCGTTGATCTGCGCTCGGTTTTCCCCTCCCAGTCGCGAAGGAGCTTCTGCACGTTGCGGTAGTTGTCGCTCGCAAGCCGCACAAGCTCGGTCTGCTCAGGCGAGACGACGCGATGAACCAGCTTGCCCCCTTTCATGTGCCCCCACTCGTAGTACGGCCCATGACGTGCACTGACGTCCTGGGCGCAGCGGCAGCCTAGCTTGCCGCATACCTTCGCGTAACTGCCAGGCTCTCGCCTGCTCCACGCTTGGTGCGCAGCGCTTCACACCGCTATGCCGACGTGGTTTCTACGAGACTCAAGTCGCCCGCTGCGTGCGCCGTTATGACCTCGATACCCAAGAATGACTTTCGTGGAGAAGAAGACCTGCATGCGCACGGATGACCTTGCCTTCCCCAGCGTCGCAATGTTGATTGCGCTTGCCCTGGCGGTCTTTGTCCTGGGCCGCCCGTCAATTCTGCTCATAGGCGTCCTGGGACTGGCTTGTGCGCTTCAGGCGTTGGGCGCGATCCTCAGCCGGCGCGCTCGCCAGCGTGCCCGCGACAAGCAGCGCGAACCCATGGCTCAAAGCGAAACAGAACTGACGGTCTATGATCGGCTCGGCATCCAGCTGAGAAAAAGCTTCGACCGCCATTTCCAGCGACTGTGCGACTCGGTTGTTCAAGCCAAGGAGATCGTCAGCAGTGCCGCGTCCACCCTCGGGGCAGCCTCGCCGGGCCGGAACGCAATGGCAAGAACCAACACGAGACGCTGCGCGAACTGGTCGAGGAATTGCTGTTACTCGCCACCGACTCCGCCAACCGCGAAAGCAGCGCAGGTGTGCAGCGCTTTGCCGAGCAGACGCGCTGTGCCGTTCAGGGCTTCGTTACCGTCGGGCAATTGCAGGCCAATCTTGTCGGGTGAAGCCGCGTGAGACGTGTTCAATTGGGAAGCGGTGCGCCAGCGGCGTCGCTCTAGTCAGCGCCCCAAGAAAGAGTGAATCCACTAATGCGCCTGATCCTGACCCTGACTGTCTTGACCTTGATAGCCCTGTGCGGCATCGGCACGGCCTCGGCCAATGCGGCCAAATTCAAGGTGCTCGTCGTCTTGAGCTACGAGCAGGACAATCCCTGGGTCGGCGAGATCCGCGAAGGGATCGAACGAGTCCTGCGCCCGTCGAGCGAGATCGTGTATTTGCACATGAATACCAAGGTCGACCCGGCCGGCGGACCTAGACGGGCCGAGGAAGCCTATGCGCTCTACGAGAATCTTCAACCCGATGGCGTTATTGCTGCCGACGACGATGCGCAGACCATGTTCGTGGTGCCCTACCTAAAGGGCAGGGTTCCAACGCCAGTCATCTTCAATGGCGTCAATGCGGCGCCAGAGAAGTACGGGTATCCAGCCAGCAATGTCACCGGCGTGCTGGAGCGTGCTCATGTAAGGGAGTCCCTTGCGTTCATCAAACAGCTGCACCCTGCAGTCCAGACTGCCTGCTTTGTTGCGAACAGCGTTCCGGCGGGCTTGGCGCTTCGCACTCAGGTAGAGGAAGAGAAAGGGACCTATCCCGTCAAGGTCCAGTCGTTCCACCTGGTAAAGCGCGTTGGTGAGCTCGAAATGCTCGCGAAGAGCCTGCGCACTTCATGCGACACGCTCTTTGTCGATAGCCTGGAAGGCATCGTCGGCCATGAATTCCAGCCGTTGAACAACAGGGATGTACTCAAGGTTCTAGGCAGGCTCTACGCGGGGCCGATCCTCGGCGGCAACCGTTATCAAGTTGAGCAGGGAGCGTGGGCAGCAGTGATCAAGACTGGCCAAGAACAAGGCGAAACCGCGGCCGCGATGTTGCTGAAGGCGATGCGCGGTACGCCGGTCGGCAAGATCCCGGTGGTGAGAAACTCCGAGGGGCAGCGCATCATCAACGTGACCGCCATTGAGGCTCACGGCGTCATGCTGCGGCCCATCGTGCTCAGAGGCGCCACCTTGGTGCGTCAGCAACCCTAGGTCGTTACCCGGAGGGCAAACGGTGTTCCGGCCGCGGCTAGGTATTGGCACGAAGCTGTTGTGGCTGGCGATCCTCAACGCTGCTTCTTTCGGACTGGTCGTGGCCATCGTGAGTTTCGCCTTCGATCGGTTCGAGTCATTGTCGTCCGACCTCGCCCGCCACGAACTTACTGCAGTTATCGCCAACGCATCGACGACGCGCGAGTTGTCGGCAACTTTCTCTGAAATCGATCTGATCAGCCGGAGCTGCCATGGCGAAACGCTGCTGGCTGAGACCAGCCTGAGGCTATCCTCGACGATGGCCCGGATTGCCCAGCACGCTACGGACCAGGAACTGGCAAATGCGCTGAGCGTACTCGCGGTGATCACAACACGTCTGATCAACGAGTGTGACCAGATCAATCAGACACTGACTCGCATCCAGGACCTTGATCACCAGGTACAAGTCGAACTGACCCGACTGGAGAACGATATTGGCCGCGCCTTGATCGACCAGACGCTGGCCGGCAAACGGACGGATCATCTGGATCAACTCATGACCTTGGTGACAGGTTATCGGGAAACCATGCTTCAGGTCGGCAAGAAGATCGCAGAGCGGCGGGCCGACCGCTCGACCCAACTGCAAGTGGGCGCGCCGATCCTGCCGTTGTTCGATGATCTGGCGCTGCGCCTGCAAACGCTCACGGCCTCGCCACCCGAGATCGCTCGAATCGGCAACAAAATCACCCATCTCGTGACGGCATATCGGCGCGAAACGGTCAACCTGGGTAACGCCACGACGAACCTCGACGAAGCGCTTGTGAAGAGCCATGCCACCAAGGAAAGCGTGCTCCGCAGCATGCATCGGTTGGACGAGAACTCGGCCGGGCGAATCGAGGGGGCGAGCGCGGAAATTCGACGAATCATCCAAGCGTCCGGCAGACAGGTCCTCGGCCTCGCGGTGATCGTTGCATCGTTCTCGCTAGCCGCGGTGGTTTGGATCATTCGTCGCAACATCAATCAACCGCTCGCGCAGACAATCAGTCATATCGAAACGATCCGTAGCGGCCGTGCTATTGGCAACAAGGTCGGCGCCGCCCGGACGGACGAGTGGGGCGCAATTCAGTCGGCACTGTCCGAGATGTCGTCTGCCCTTTCGCGATCGCAAGACCTGCTCCAGACCGTCATTGATACTGCGCCGGTCCGCGTGTTCTGGAAGGATCGGGCACTGCGATATCTCGGCTGCAATCCCGCTTTCGCTCGGGACGCCGGCAAAGCCGGGCCGAAGGAAGTGATTGGCAAGGATGATTCAGAGATGGCCTGGATGGATCAGGCAGAACTCTATCGTGCAGACGACAGAAGCGTCATGGAGACAGGGGCTGCCAAACTTTTTTACGAAGAGCCGCAGACGACACCGGAAGGAGCGACGATATGGCTGAGAACATCGAAGGTACCGCTACGCAATGAGCGCGGCGAAACGATCGGCGTATTGGGCATGTACGAGGATATTACCCAGCGCAGGCAGGAGGAGCTCGAACTCGAGCACTACCGACGCCACTTAGAGGAGATGGTTCAGCAGCGCACTGCGGAATTAAGCGAAACAGCTGCCAGGGCCAATCATATCCTGCAGTCCAGCGCAGATGGTTTGTATGGTGTGGATGCGCAAGGCCGCATCACGTTCATCAATCTGGCGGCATGTGCGATGCTGGGTTTCCAAGCCGAGAATGTCATAGGCCGCAATGCACTCGAGCTATTTCAACACCGCAGGCCCGACGCGACACGGCATATGGTCGATGGAGGCCCCGACCTTGCCCTCGGATCAAGCCAGACCGTTCGGGCAGATGACGAGGTCTTCTGGCATTCCGATGGCCACCCGGTGCCCGTCATGTACTCCATTCATCCAATAGTTGTCGGCGACAAGGCAATTGGCGCGGTGACAAGCTTCGTCGACATGAGTGCGAAGCGCGCCGCAGCACTGGCGCGCGAGGAAGCGCTCGTCGCCGCCGAAAGGCTGGCAAGGGTCCGCAGCGAGTTCCTCGCCAACATGAGCCACGAGATTCGAACACCGCTCAATGGCGTGCTTGGTTTTGCGCAGATTGGCTATCGCAATTGGCAGAACGGCGACAAGGTGCGCGTGGCCTTTGAGAAGATTCTGGCGTCGGGCAAGCTGTTGCTCGGCGTCATCAACGAGATCCTCGACTTCTCAAAGATCGAGGCTGGCAAGTTTGTCATCGACCGAACCGAAGTCACCCTCGTTCAAGTGATTGACCATGCGGTGGAACTCGTTTCCGAGCGCGCCCGGGCGAAGCGGCTCGAATTGCGGGTTGAACTATCGTCCGATCTTCCCGCCGTGTGCCTCAGCGATCCGCTGCGAATCGGACAGGTACTGCTCAACCTGCTATCCAACGCCGTCAAGTTCACGGAGGCGGGTAGCGTCGTCGTGTCAGGTTGCCGCCGGGATGACCAACTGGTCTTTTGTATCGCGGACACCGGTATCGGCATCAGCGAAACGCAAATGTCGCAGTTGTTCAACCCTTTCCAACAAGCCGACGGTTCGACCACGCGCAAGTTCGGCGGCACTGGCCTGGGACTTGCAATCAGTCGTCGAATCCTGGAATTGATGAACGGCAGTATTTCCGTTCAAAGCCTGCCAGGCAAGGGCAGTACATTCGAATTTCGCCTGCCCTATATTCCCTCATCCTTGCAGATCGTTGCACCGCTACCGGCTCCGGTCGCCGAACGCCCAATGGACGACAAGCCGTTGACCGGCGTCAGGATTCTCGCAGCCGAAGATGACGTCATCAACCAGATGGTGCTCGAGGAGTATCTGATCCGAGAAGGCGCTCATCTCGTGCTGGTGAACAACGGCCGCGAGGCGGTCGAGCGCGTGAGCCGT
>JAIBJL010000044.1 GCA_020029545.1 Gammaproteobacteria bacterium | reverse complement strand
TTGCGAACGCGCGCATTGACGAATGTCAACATCGGTGCGCGCCGCCATCGACTCGTTGCCAGCGTGCAGTTCGAGGACAACGGCCCGGGAGTGCCAGAACAGTTGCGTGAGACGTTGTTCTATCCGCTGGTTACCGGACGCGCGGATGGCACCGGCCTGGGTCTTGCTGTAGCGCAGGACCTTGTCAGCCGTCACGAAGGATTGATTGAGTTCGTAAGTCGTCCCGGTCAAACCATCTTCACAATTTTGTTGCCATTCCATGTTGCAGATGCCAGTTAAGCCATTGAACGTGTGGCTCGTCGATGACGATGCTTCCATCCGCTGGGTGCTTGAACGCGCGCTACGTCAAGGAGGTATGGCGCCTACCGCGTTCGATCACGCCGATAGTGCGCTCGCCGCTTTGCGGCGCGATCGGCCGGATGTGCTGATCACCGACATTCGCATGCCCGGGCGCACCGGCCTCGAACTGCTCACCGAGATTCGCGACAGCCAGCCGGAGTTGCCGGTGATCGTCATGACTGCGCATTCCGATCTGGACAGTGCCGTCGCGGCCTATCAGGGTGGTGCTTTCGAATATTTGCCCAAGCCGTTCGACATTGATCAGGCAGTGGATCTGGTGCGGCGTGCGGCGCATCAGCGTGAGCGTGTCGAGGAGACAACGACTGAGGCACGTCGCATTCCCGAAATGCTCGGACAGGCGCCGGCGATGCAGGAAGTCTTTCGTGCGATCGGACGCCTGTCGCGCTCCAGCATGACGGTGCTGATCACAGGCGAATCGGGTACCGGTAAGGAATTGGTGGCGCGTGCGCTGCATCGCCACAGTCCGCGGGCGAGCAAGGCGTTCATTGCACTGAACACATCGGCTTTCACGGCCGATCTGCTGGAGTCCGAACTGTTCGGCCACGAGAAGGGGTCGTTTACCGGCGCGGATCACCAGCGTCGCGGTCGTTTCGAACAGGCAGACGGCGGCACTTTGTTCCTTGATGAGATCGGCGACATGTCGCCCCAGCTGCAGACACGATTATTGCGCGTGCTGGCCGAAGGCGAGTTCTATCGCGTCGGCGGCCAAACGCCGGTGCGTGTGGATGCGCGCGTGATTGCAGCAACACACCAGGATCTGGAAGAGCGAGTGAAGCAGAATCTTTTTCGCGAAGACTTGTTGCATCGCTTGAACGTCATTCGCGTCGAGGTGCCGCCACTGCGGTCGCGCCGCGAAGATATTCCTGAGTTGCTCCTGCACTACCTGGATGCTGCCGCCGTCGAACTCGGTGTCGAACCGAAAACCCTGACACCCGAAGCGGCAGCGGCGTTGTCGAATTTCGATTGGCCCGGCAATGTCCGACAGCTCGTCAATACCTGCCGACGGCTTACCGTGACGGCGCCGGGCCGCGAGATCAAGTCGGAGGATATTCCCACGGATTTTGGCGGCTCAGTCGGCCCCGCTAAATTGCAGGATGAATGGACTCGACAACTGACGAACTGGGCGGAGAAACGGCTGTCGAGCGGTGAGACACCGTTACTCGATGATGCGATGCCGGAGTTCGAACGTACGTTGATTCGCGCAGCGCTGCGCAAGGCCGAAGGCGGTCGTCAGGAAGCGGCACGTCTGCTGGGGTGGGGCCGCAATACGCTGACACGCAAACTCAAAGAACTGGCGATGGATGACGAATAGGCGTTGAAGCTTGCCTGGCAAGCTCGCTTGCCGAGAATTATCAGCAGACTTTCGACGCCTTCATTGCCGGCTCGTGAGACGATGAGGTGCCGACCAGGTCCGTGACCGAACGGAAACCATGGCGTGTCAGGTACTCGGCGATCCCGGCGTTGATTTTTTTGCAAATCAGCGGATCGTAAAACAACGCGGTACCGACGCCCACTGCGGTCGCGCCTGCAATGATGAATTCCAGGGCATCGTTGGCACTGGCAATGCCGCCCTGTCCGATAATCGGGATGTTGTGCCGGCGGGCGATTTCATACACCTGATGCACCTTCAGCAAGGCAATCGGTTTGATTGCGGGGCCGGACAGTCCGCCCTGAACGTTGCCGATGACCGGTTTGCGCGTGTTGGTGTCGATCGCCATGCCCATCACCGTATTGATGACGGCCAACGCATCGCTGCCGGCTTCGATGCAGTGACGAGCGTTGTCGCGAATGTCGGTCTGGTTCGGCGATAACTTGGTGATGATCGGCTTGGTCGTCACCGCTCGACATGCTGCAACGACGCGACCGGACATCTCGGGGTAATTGCCGAACTGTACGCCGCCTTCCTTGATGTTCGGACACGAAATATTGATTTCGATCGCATCGATCGGCGAATCTTCGAAGCGGCGAGTGACTTCCACGTAGTCTTCGATAGTCGAGCCGCACACATTGGCGATGAAGCGGGTTTCGCTGAAATCCAGCATCGGCAGAATTTTCGAGACGACCTGCTCGATGCCCGGATTCTGCAAGCCGATCGCATTGAGCATACCCATCGGTGTTTCGTAGACACGATGCGCGGGATTACCCAGACGCGGTTCACGAGTCGTGCCTTTGAGCACGATGCCGCCGGCATCGCGATTCGAAAAGCCTTCGACGCGCGTATATTCCTCGCCGAACCCCACGCATCCCGACAACAGTACAATGGGTGAGTCGAAGCGCAGACCGCAGAATTCGAGTGCGAGCGAATCAGCTGACATGGATCACCGAAAATAAACGCCGGCCGAGGTGCAAGTGTAGCTCACGTCGTTGGCCGCTCCGAATCGAATGACAGATGGGTTTATCGTCGAGCATGTTCCACGTCATCCTGTATCAGCCGGAAATTCCACCCAATACCGGTAACGCCATCCGCCTGTGTGCCAACTCGGGCGCGACGCTGCACCTGATCGAACCGCTGGGGTTTTCCATTGACGAGAAGGCAGTACGTCGCGCCGGCATGGACTACGCGGAACTCGCCGTCGTGCGTACCTGGGTCTCGCTGGAATCGTGTTTCGACGCCATGAAGTTCGATCGCTACTTCGCAATTTCCACCCGGGGAACCACGCGTTACGACACAGTGGCCTATCGGGCTGGCGATGCTTTCCTGTTCGGCCCGGAAACTCGAGGTCTGCCCCAGGCGGTGCTGGACGCCTGCCCGCCCGAGCATCGATTAAGGATTCCGATGCGGGCCAGCAATCGCAGTCTCAACTTGAGCAATTCGGTCGCGGTAACCGTGTATGAAGCGTGGCGACAGCGAGACTTCGCGTGATCGGCACATCATGTGCGGACTATTCGCTCTCGGGTTTGAGCGCCCGGCTCATCAACTCGCGCACCGCCTCTTTCGGAGCGATGCCTTCGTGCAGGATGCGATACACCTGCTCGCAAATGGGCATCTCGACCTGCATTCGTTGGGCCACGGTACGGACGGCACGCGCGCCCAGCACACCTTCCACGACTTGACCGATAGATTGCTGCGCCGCGTCTACGGACACACCCGATGCCAGGGCCAGACCGAAGCGACGATTACGCGACTGGTTGTCGGTGCAGGTCAGCACCAGGTCGCCGAGACCGGCGAGTCCCATGAAGGTTTCGCGTCGCGCGCCGAGCGCAACGCCCAAACGCGTCATTTCCACCAATCCTCGCGTGATCAATGCGATGCGAGTATTCGCGCCGAAGCCTAGGCCATCCGAGATGGCCGCGCCGATCGCGAGTACGTTCTTGACCGCCCCACCGATCTCCACGCCGACCACGTCGCTGGAGGTGTAGGCGCGGAAATTCCGGCTCGACAGCCGCTGTGCAAGTTCATTTGCAAACTGCGGATCGGTAGCGGCTACGGTCATGGCGGTCGGCAAGCCCGCACCTACTTCGCGTGCAAAGGTCGGCCCGGAGATCACGGCACCCGGAAGCGATTTCCCCAGTACTTCGGCCACGACTTGGTGGGGCAACAATCCCGTACTGAGTTCAAAGCCCTTGGTGGCCCAAGCCAAGCGCGTGTCGCCACGCCGCTGCGCCGCGATCTGCTCCAACAACTTGCGCAGCGCGTGGCTCGGAACGGCAATCAGTAAGTCGCGACTTGCCGCGATAGCCGCGCCGAGGTCCGGTTCAAGCTGGAGGGCTGCTGGGAACGGTGCGCCGGGCAGATAACGCGCATTGCATCGTTGCGCTGCCATGCGCGCGAGTTCCGTCGCATCTCTACCCCACAACAGGGTGCGTCGCCCAGCTGATGCGAGCTGGATCGCGAGCGCTGTGCCCCATGATCCGGCACCCAGCACCGCGATCTCAGCCGAGGATCCGATGCCCTCGGCAGTTCTCATAGGTGCTCTCAGTTCACCGCTGCGGGATTCTGCACACCCTGCTGGTTGCGGGCGGCAGCCTGGTTGAACAGGGCTTCAAAGTTTACTGGCGGCAGAAGGAACGGCGGAAATCCGCCCTTCACCAGCAGATCGGAGACAACTTCTCGACCGTAGGGTAGCAAATAGTTTGGGCAGAAAATTCCCAGCAGCCGCTGCATGTCTTCCGCCGGGACATTGCGGATGCCGAACGCACCGGCCTGCTGCAGCTCGACCAGCCATACCGTCTTTTCGGCCGACTGAGCTTCGACACGCACGGTCAAGACGACTTCCTTCAGGTCACCGCCGAGATCGTTGACGGTGGTACTCAAATTGAGATTGATGGTGGGGTTTGCCGAGTTCGGTGCGACGCGGGGGCCGGCAGGGGCTTCGAAGGACACATCCTTCACATAGACAGCCTGCGGAGCGAACTGCGGTGCATTCGGGTCCTGAGACTGGCCATTCGCCGCGGAAATATCGTCAGCCATGGTGAATCCTCAATCGATACGTCGTGTAGTTTAACTGTAAGGTAATTCGACAGTCCGGGCGTCCGGCCCGGCTTCGACCGGTCTCAGGCACTTTTTCCTAACAAAGCATCAAGCTCTCCAGCGCGGTCCAGCGCTGCCAGCTCATCGTAGCCGCCGACATGGCGATCGCCGATGAAAATCTGGGGAACAGTGCGGCGTCCGCCGCTGCGCTTGAGCATGACATCGCGTTGCATCGCGTCTTCGTCGATTTTGATCTCGCGGATGGTCGCGCCCTTGCGCTCCAACAAACTACGGGCCCGCTGACAGTAGCCGCAGAATGCAGTGGAATACATGACGATTTCGGCAGTGTTCACGAGTGCTCGCCCTATTTCTTGGCCGCGCCCTTGACCAAGGGCAGGTTGTCCTGCCGCCAGGCTTGCAGGCCTCCACGGAGCGCGACGACCTTCGCAAAACCCTGCGCCTGTAACGCACGAGTACCGGCACTGGATGCCATGCCGTTGTCGCAATACACCAGAACCGGCTTGTCTTTGTACTTCTTCAACGATTCGGCGCGCGCGGCAACCTCGGCGGCTGGGACATGCCGCGCTTCAATGATGTGTCCGGCTTCGAAGTCCTTGGTTTCGCGTAGATCGACCACCAGGGCTCCGCTGTTGACCAGGCGTACTGCATCAGCGGGTGCGATGGAGCTGGACCCAAGGGCCCGCTGGCGAAGCTCCATCACGATCGCAACAATGGCGAGTATCGCCGCCGAGGCCACCAGAAAAGGATGATGGATCGTGTACTCGATGAGGCGATTCATTGCATCAATTCAATAACATGTGCGTGACTAACCTGGCCGTGCCTGCGCTGCCGGGTGCAGCGCCACACGGGTGACGAACTGGCCACGAACTGGCCAGACGCAAAGGGCCGGGGAGTATACCAGCGCCGGCTCGCGAATCCTGTTCCGTGCCTTGCGCCCTCTTGCGTGTGAGCCGTCAGCCGGCCGTTGGCGAATGCATTGTTCAGTAGCACTCAGGATCGAGAACGAGCGCTGTTTCGATTACTATTTATGACCTGATCCATCCCATTCAAGCCCCGATTTGCTGCGATCTACGCTCAGAGAGCCCTCATGACAGCACTTCGCAGCACTCCGCCTACGCTGCGCAGCAGCAGCGGATGGGGCCGATGGCTGGCATTGCTGTTGATTGGTGGATTGTGGGGCGGATGGTGGAGCGTTGCACAGCCGGCGTCACCGGTAGCCACGGAGGCTGAACTCAAACAAGTCCGCACGCGCATCGAATCCATTCGCAAGGAGATACACGCAGACGCTGAGCGCCGCGATACCTTGTCGGTAGAACTCAAGAAGGCTGAACTTGAAATTCAGGCAGCTCGCGAAGGACTCAGCGACATCCGGGCGCGCCGACAAGCCTCTGAAGAACGACTCCGCAAATTGAACTCAGAGCGTGTGGAGACGCAGTCTGAGGTCGATGCGCAGCGCGCCGCGCTTGCCGGCGAGTTGCGGGCCGCGTACGTGAATGGCCGGGAAGAACACGTCAAGATGCTCCTGAACCAGGACGATCCTTCATTGATAGGGCGTATGTTCGCCTACTACGGCTACTTTGGGCGCGCCCGCGCCGCGCGGATTCAAGAGATCGATGAACATCTCGCCCATCTCGATCTGTTGGCCGAGACCATCAGTGCGGAGGCTGGGAAACTGCGGGCGCTCGAAGCAGACAATACGCGGCAGGTCAGCGTGCTGGCGGGTGCTCGCGACCGTCGCGCGGTCACGCTGGCAAAAGTCCAGGATCAATTGCGTTCGCGTAGCGATGAACTCGCCAAGTTGGAACGCGACGCGCGTTCGCTCGAAAAGCTGGTCGAAGAACTACGGCGAGCGATCGACGACTTTCCGCAATTGGCCGACCAGCCGTTCCAACGTGTCAAAGGCAAGTTGCCCTGGCCCGTCAAAGGCCCGTTGCTTGCCCGCTTTGGCCAGCTGCGCGCCGGCGGCCCATTGAAATGGCAAGGATTGCTGATTTCCTCGGCCCGCGGCGCTCAGGTCCGCGCGCCCTTCCATGGCCGCGTCGTCTATGCCGACTGGTTGCCGGGGTTGGGCCTGCTCATCGTGCTCGACCATGGCGGCGGTTTCATGAGCTTGTACGGCCACAACGAACAGCTCTATCGCAAGGTCGGCGATCGTGTCGCACCCGGCGATGCGCTGGCCGCAGTGGGCGAAATCGCCGGCGTGGGCAAACCGGGGCTGTACTTCGAAATCCGCAAGGGCCGTCAGGTGCTTAATCCCGCCGAATGGCTCGGCAAACCGTGATTCGTATCACGTGTCGTCCGTGCGCAGTCACCAGATCGCTTCGAATCCATAGCGGTTGCCTAAAAGTGCGTGGGAGATCAAGGAACGAGCTGCGGCTCTTCCCGATGATCGGCCACTGATCAGGCGAGGCGTTGGCGGGTAAGAGACAGATATGGCGGCGATGCTCGAGGAAGATGACACGGTAGAGGCGCAAGCCCTCTCGACGTCGCTCGATCCTTATGGTCAGCTCCTCAAGATGCTGATGCCTCGGGCGCTGTGCATTGCGATCTATGATCGCAAGGGCATGCCCCTGTGGTTGTCGGACGGCACCGAAGGCCCGGATCTGCTGCAGTTCATCGAAGAGGCGCTGAATTCGGCGCGCAGTGGCGATCCTGATCCGAGCGAACGCGAGGGTTTCGCACGATCGTGGGATGGCGATACGGCGTATATTTTCATTCTGCGCGACACGGCCAATCTGCTGGGTGTGGTGGCACTCTCCTGCCGTGACGGTTCGGGTGGTGCACGTCCCTTCCACGTGCTGCAGGGGCTGCTCAGACCGGCATTGCAGGTGCTGACACGCGAATTCGTCAGTCAATACAACATTGGCGACCTGCAGAAGAGTCTGACGACACGCGAAGGCGATCTGGAACTGCTGCTGGAGGCGACCGGTGCGGCAGCCAACAGCGACAACAGCAATCTGCAGCAGCTCGTCCATAACTGCGTGGAACGCATGGACTGTGCGTTCGGCGCCCTGCTGATTCCCGAGCGCAATATCTCGCTCATGCATTCGGGCGACGCTTCGAAGCAACGCCAGGATGGCGCGGTGCTCGACAAGGTTCAGCGCCACCTATTTGCCTGGGCACAGGTACAGCGGCGCACGCTGATGCTCAATAAGGCGCCGCCATCCAACAGCCCCTTCGGTGCGGTGGCCTACAAGATTCTGGCGTGCCCGATTCGTCATGGTGATCAGCATGTGGCGGGCATGCTGGTGTTGTTCCGCCCGATGTCCGGTACCGATTTCAATGTGCGGCAGGTGCACGTCGTCGAAATGATGGCGCGCAAGGTCTCCTACGTGCTGCACAATGCCTACGACAAGAACGGTCTGCTGACGCGGCCAGCTTTCGAACAGCGCGTAGCAACGACACTTGGCGATGGTGACAATTCGCAGCGACACTGTGTCGCCTACATCGATGTCGATCGGCTGCACTCGATCAACGAGAATCACGGCATGCATGTCGGCGACGATGCGCTGTCGCGAATTGCCGAATGCATTCGCACCAGTCTGCCGGCCGATGCCAGTGCGTCCGGAATGTCGGGCGATCGATTTGCCGTGTTCGTGCCGGAGTCGTCGCTGGAAGCGACGCGCCAATTCGTGGACTCGTTGTGTGCGCAGATTGCACAGATCGAATGCCTGCACGATGGCAAGCGCATAGCACTCTCAATCAGCGCCGGCGTTGCCAGCATGCCTGCAACGAAGTATCCGCTGACCCACGCCATGGCCAGCGCCGAATCGGCCTGCAAGGCTGCCAAGAAGAAAGGTCGCGGCTGTGTCGAAGTTCATCAGGACGCCGCGAGTGTAGTTGTCAAACGCCACGAAGATACGGCGATGGTCCGCGCGCTGCGTGAAGCCATTGCCAACCATCGCTTCCGGATGGATGCGCAACCGATCGCACAGCTTGGCGGTGCCGGCGCGCCGCGTCGTTACGAACTGCTGCTGCGCATGCTCGATGAATCCGGCCAGACCGTGGCACCGGACAAGTTCTTCGCTACGGCTGAACGACACCTGCTCGCAACCGACATCGATCGTTGGGTCGTACATTACGTGCTGGAAATCCTTTCCTCTGCTGCACCGATCCTGCAAGGCGTTGGAGCCCACTTTGCGATCAATCTGTCGGCTCAGTCGCTTGGCGATGCAGCGTTTCCCGACTACCTCGAAGCCCAGTTGCGCGAGTACGCCTTGCCGCCAAGCCTGCTGTCATTCGAGATCGCCGAGACGGCCGCAGTGGCTAACATCGTCCATGCCGAGACATTGATTCGTCGCCTGCAGACCCTGGGCCATGACGTCGCCCTCGATGATTTCGGTCGCGGCCTGTCGTCGTTGACCTACCTGAAGTCTTTGTCGGTGACCGACCTCAAGATAGATGGCAGCTTGATACGCGATCTGGCCGGCAATTCGCGTTCGCAGGCCATGGTCACTGCCATCGTGCAGCTGGCGCGCACCAAAAAGTTGCGCACCACCGCCGAGTGTGTGGAAACGGAGGCCATTCTTGCCTCGCTCAACCAGCTCGGTGTCGATTTCGGGCAAGGGTTCGCGATAGGTCGTCCGCAGCCGCTCGAAGGTATCATGCAGCAATTGCTGCGTAGCAAGGGCGGCGTCAGCAAGCCCTCGGAGTCGCGTTTGGCATCGCGCTTCTCCGGATGACGACATGACAGGCGCCTGCAATTCGGGGTTTGCCTGAAGCCTGGTGCCGGTTCGGTACGAGGTTGGCTGCGTTGCCAACGCTGTACTATGCTGAAGCAACGACCCTTGAGCCAGAGCACTACCATCGCTGCTATGCACATTGTTCGTCCCCCCTTTCGCTATGCGTTGATCCTGTGCAGCGGCATTTTGCTGGGCATGGGTCTGTCAGTGGGACGCACGGTGCAGGCCGAACGCGAGATCGAACCGCCGGTGAAACAGCAACCGGCCGTGTTGCGCTGGCAGGATGCGCGATTGTTTGCCGAAGTGCTGGAGCGTATTCGTCGTGACTACGTTGAAGCGATCTCCGACGATGAACTGATCGAAGCCGCCATTCGCGGACTGGTGGCGGAACTGGACCCGCATTCCGCGTTTCTGGATGCAGAACAGTTCAGCGAAATTCGCATCAGCACCAGCGGCGAATACTCCGGTGTGGGTATCGAAATCGCCTTGGACAATGGCGTGGTACGGGTAGTCAACCCCATGGAAGAGGGCCCGGCAGCGAAGGCAGGCGTCAAGGCGGGCGATACGATCGTCGCTGTCGATGGTGTGCCGGTGAGCGTCGACAATATCAATGACTCGATCGATCGCATGCGTGGCGTGCCGGGCTCGACGGTCAAGATCACGATCGCGCGCGCCGCTCAGGCCGCGCCGATGGAGTTCACGCTGGCTCGAGCCAGTGTTCAGGTGCACAGCGTCCACAAGCAACTGTTCGAACACGAACTAGGCTACGTCAGTATTTCCCATTTCAGCGAGACCACGGCACCGGACATGGAGCGCGCCATCGCGGCGCTGAAAAAGCAGAGTGGTGGCAAGCTGCGCGGACTCGTGCTCGACCTACGTAATAATCCGGGCGGCCTGCTTGAGGCGGCAGTCGGAGTGTCCGATGCCTTCCTCGATAAGGGTGTCATCGTGACGGCGAACGGTCGGGCAGCAGATGCGAAGTTTGCAATGGATGCGAAGGCGGGTGATGTGCTCGCCGGTGCGCCGCTGATCGTCCTGGTGAACGGCGGTTCAGCCTCGGCGTCGGAAATCGTCGCCGGCGCATTGCAGGACAATCACCGGGCCACGCTGCTAGGCCAGCAAACCTACGGCAAAGGCTCCGTGCAGACTGTGGTGCCGTTGTCCGACGGGCATGCCATCAAATTGACCACCTCGAAATATTTCACGCCGTCGGGCGCATCGATCCACGAGAAGGGCATTCGCCCCGACATTGTCGTGGATGCGAGCGATCCGGTCGCCAAGACCCCGACCGATAAGCCGTTCGTGCAGGGCGAACTGGCCACGGACGGTGAACTGCGTCTGGCGCTCGACAAATTGCAAGGCGCTGACAAGCTGATTCGTCGGAGCCAGGCACCCTAGGAACCTGTCGGACTTAGGATTGATCTACTGCGACGGTGGGAGCTCGGTCCTGCTGCCGCGGCAGTTCGCACGGTGAAACTTGTCAAGGCAGGGTGCCGGGCACTCCCGCGGTGGTGACGAGCCCGCGAATCGCCCAGATCAAAATGCCCATCATCATGATCAATGTGGGCAACGCCGTCAGCGCAAATCCCAGAGAACGGCTTTTTGGATCGCGAACGTAAGCGCCGGCGTAGATTGCCCGGCCGATCACAAAAACCGCACCCAATGCCGCTGCCCAGATCGGGCTCACATAGCGGGCAAAGATCCACAACGAGGGCAGGAACATCACCAGCTGTTCGAGCGTGTTCATCTGTACCCGAAAGTGACGATCGAACATGTCATTGCCGGACATAGCGGGCGCGGGCACGCCATATTTGGCACGCGCACGCCCTACCTGCATTCCGAACCAGCAAAATTCGAGCAGCGCGAGCACGGTGATGATGGCAACGTAAGGCATGATGTCGTCCTCTGGAACGTGTTGTAATTGATCGTCGGCATGTCTTGTTTAGCGAAGCCTAGCATGTGGTCGCCACGAAACTAGGACCGGCACTCCGCGATAGCGGGCTTGACCAGCGCTCAGGCATTGAATGCCAGGTACACGCCACTATCTTCCCTGGTGAGTTGCTGCGTCCTGCATTTTCAGGAATTCTCCCCATGAACGCTTTCCTGCTTCGCGTCGTGATTGTTGCCCTCGGCCTGTGGCTGGCAACGCAGATCCTTCCCGGCATCGTGCTGGATAGTCCTGCCACCTTGTTCGGTGCGGCGCTGTTGCTGGGTGTGGTCAATGCCGTCGTGCGGCCGATTGCCGTCATCCTGACGTTCCCGCTGACACTGATTACGCTCGGATTGTTTCTGATTGTCATTAACGCGATGATGCTGGGACTGGTTGCCTCGCTGCTCGGCGGCTTTCATATCAGCGGTTTCTGGACTGCGGCGGGCGCCTCGCTGATCGTCAGCCTGACCTCCTGGGTGGCATCGGGACTGATCGGCAACAACGGCAAATTCGAAGTGATCCGAAAATAGCACGAGGCGTTGCCGGCCGGCTCTCTCCGACGTGTCGTTGCGGTCATGCGGTGCCGCGTGCCCCCACCACCGCGACCCGATACAACAGGAAACCAATGGCAGCGAAGATCAGCAGGCCAACGAAGTTGCCGAACTGAAACTGCGCCGGCAGCGCCAGCGCGGCGGCATCGCCACTGACCACGATGGGAATTGCGATAAGAATCCCCATCAGTGCTTCGCCGGTAATCAGACCGGCAGAGAACAGCACACCTTTGCGATGAATCTTTTCTTCATTCTGATCGACTGAGGTGCCTGACATGCGTTGCACGATGTGCGTGAGCAGCCCACCGAGGAAAATCGGTACCGTCAGATCGAGCGGCAAGTAGATGCCGATGGCTGCTGCCATGACCGGTACGCGAAAGGTTGAGCCGCGCTGTTTCAGCACTTCGTCGATAGCGATCGTGACCGCACCGACCGCCGCGCCGATCCAGATCAGGGTCCAGGGCAATTCGCCGCCGAACATGCCTTTGGCCACTGCGGCCATTAATGTGGCCTGCGGTGCCAGCAGTGGATTCGGATGCTCGGCCGTGGCGACGCCAATGCCGTGAGCCTGCGCCAGCAGATTGAGCACCGGTGCCATGACCAGTGCGCAGGAGATCGCCCCGATCGCAAGCATGAGCTGTTGCCGCCACGGCGTCGCGCCGATCATGTAGCCGCATTTGAGATCCTGCAGGTTGTCGCCGGCGACGGCGGCAGCGCAGCAAACCACGGCACCGATCATGATGGCCGCGACCGGACCCAGCGGCGCACCGCGCCCCATCAGCAGAATCAATACCAGCGAGGCGAACAGAATCGTGCCGATGGTGATACCGGACACGGGATTGTTGGATGAGCCAACGAGACCGGCCATGTAAGCGGAGACCGAGCTGAACAAGAATCCCGCAACGATCATGATGATCGTCATCGGAATGGAGACGGTGAAGTCATTGACGATGGCCTGATACAACCCTGCCAGTGGCAAAGTGAAGACGATCAGCCCAATGAGCACCGCTTTCATTGGCAAATCGCGCTCGGTCTCGGCAACGACCGCCGCGGCGCCGGCCCGAGTAGCGGCCAGCCCGCTGCGTACGCCCGACAACAACGAGCGCCGCAGCGAGAACAAAGTCCAGATGCCGCCGATCAGCATCGCGCCCACACCGAGGTAGCGGATCTTGGTGCTCCAGATCGCGCCCGCTGCAGCCTCCGCACTCAATCCGACCAGGCGAGCTGCCAGGGTGGGATCGGTATCGCTGAAGAATGACGAGTACAGCGGAATAGCAATGTTCCAGGACAGGATGCCGCCACTCACCACGACAATGCCGATGTTCAGGCCCACGATGTAGCCCACGCCGAGCAACGCCGGGGATAGATTGGTGCCCATGAACGCAATCGCTTTGCCGAAGTACGCGCCAGAAGCAGCGGAGTCCGGGATGAACCGCAGGCCTTTAGCACCTCAGCGGCCGCCTTGCCTTCGGGAAAAGCGAGCTGTTGATCGACGATGAGCGAGCGCCGCAACGGCACGGAAAACAGCACGCCGAGTACGCCACCCAGTCCCGCAATGGTAAGTACCCACCAGTACCTGAAGTCATCCCAAAAGCCGAGAATCACCAGCGCCGGCACCGTAAAGATCACGCCAGCCGCGATGGACGAACCGGCGGATGCCCCGGTTTGCACGATATTGTTCTCGAGGATGTGTCCGCCGCCGAATGCGCGCAGCACCGCCATGGAAACCACGGCAGCCGGTATGGCGGTTGCGATCGTGAGCCCGGCGAACAGGCCGAGGTAGGTGTTCGCTGCGGCAAGAATCATTGCCAGCACAACCGACAGAATAATCGCGCGCGCAGTGAGCTGCGGAGGAGGAGCGGTAGTCATGGCGTGTCCAGCGTTGCGTGGCGATCGGGGTGCATGAAGGGATGGGTCGCAGCTTGCAGCGCCAGCTCACTGCCAGCCGCAGGTCTTGCCTTTGTTCTGTGTTTCCAGCCAGCCCATCAGCGGTGCAAAGTATTCGATGATCGCCGATGCATCCATCTGGCGTGTGCCGGTGAGTTTCTCCAGTGTTTCCTGCCATGGCTGGCTTTGGCCCAGTGCCAGCATGTCGCGGAAATGCTTGCCGGCTTCCGCGCTGGCGTACACCGAACACTCGCTCAGTGGGCCTTTGAAGCCAGCGGCGGCGCACAGCGCCTTATGGAACTGGAACTGCAGGATGTAGGAGAGGAAGTAGCGCGTATAAGGCGTGTTGGCCGGAATGTGGTACTTCGCACCCGGATCGAAGTCCTGCTCAGTACGCGGTACCGGTGCACCCACGCCCTGGTACTGTTCACGCAGTTGCCACCATGCCGCATTGTAATTTTCCGGCTTGATCTCGCCGGAGAACACCTTCCAGCGCCATTCATCGATGAGCTTGCCGAACGGCAGGAATGCAATCTTGTCGAGCGCGAGTTTCATCTGCTCATTGATCGTGGCCTGCTCGCTGCGCTTCACCTCACCCGTCAAGCCGATGTCGTGCAAGTAGGCGGGCGTCATCGACAGATTGATCGCGTCACCGATCGCTTCGTGAAAGCCGTCGTGCGCTCCGTTCTGAAACAGGTATGGCTGGTCTTTGTACGAAAGATAGTAAAAGACATGACCGAGCTCGTGATACACGGTCATGAGGGATTCCTGATCGGGTTCGATGCATTGCTTGATACGCACGTCCTCCCGCGAATCCATATGCCAGGCGCTCGCATGGCATTGAACATCACGATCGGCAGGTTTCTTCAGCAGCGACCGTTGCCAGAAGCTGTCCGGCAGTTTGGGAAAGCCGAGCGAGACATAAAAGCTCTCGGCAGAGCGCGCAATTCTGACGGCGTCGTACTTCTGCTTCACCAGTGCGGCCGTGACATCGAGATCATTGACGCCGGGATACGGCTCGACCAGCGGATAGATCTCCGCCCATTGTTGCGCCCACATGTTGCCGAGCAATTGGGCCGGAATGGGCTTGTCGTCGGCAACGTGATTGGCACCGTAGGTTTTCTGCAAACTGCTGCGCACGTAACAATGAAGTTGACTGTACAACGGCTTGACCTGATCCCACAGGCGGGCCGCTTCACGCGTGAACTCTTCCGGCTTCATGTCGTAACCCGAGCGCCACATGGCGCCGAGATCGGTAAAGCCGATTTCGCGCGCGCCCTGATTGGCGAGTTCGACGAAACGCACGTAGTCCTTGCGCAGTGGCCGGGCGGTCGCATGCCAACCGGTCCAGACATCCGTCAGCTCATCGTAGTTGCGACTACGCGCCATGACCTCAGTCAGCTGAGTCTGATCGCGACAGGAATCCGGTCCCTGCGGACAATACTTCGCGGCGCCGTACATGCCTTCCATGCGAGAAGCGATCGCGGCCAGTTCCGTGCGTTTCGCGGGATCGCTCGGCGCGGGTGCTGCTACGCTGAGTTTGAGTAGATGAAGCGCGCGCCGGGTCGCGGGACTGAGCTGCTGTTCTTCATAAGCCCTCGATTCGGCAACCGCTTTACTGAAGTAAGTAAGGTAGCGTTCGTTGGCCTTGGCGTTAAGAAATTCGGTATCCGGATTGATGAACGTTGCATAGGTGAATCCGGCCGCGTTGAGTTCCAAGCTCAGGTCCCGCATTTCCTGATTGATGCGCGCGACGAATTCATCGCCGTTGACCGGCGGCTGCGGGATGATCGGCTCGGGAGGCCGGCCACAGGCACTGACGACCAGCGTCAGCAAAGACATCGACAATGATCTGGCGATCCGGCATCGAGTCATGAACGCGCTCCTCTTATTGCACGTTTTAATGCACGCCGCCCATCAGTTTCTTGACCGGCTTGCTCAGCAGCAGCAGCACGATGCCGGCACCGACAATGAAGTACACGAATTGCATGTACTGGCCCGGCATGGCCCCCACATTGTCGGCTTCGAACATGCCCGCCAGCAGGCCGGCCGACAGATTGCCGACGGATGTGGCAAGGAACCATACCCCCATCATCTGCGACACGTAGCGCGCGGGCGCGAGCTTAGTCACATAACTCAGACCCACCGGACTCAAACACAATTCACCGTACGTATGCAGAAGATAGGTCAGCGCAAGTAGCGATGGCGCGGCCTTGCCACCAGCGGCAACGACATTCGCGGCCATCACCATGAATAGAAATCCGACGCCCAGCAGGATCAGTGCCAGACCGAACTTGGCGGGCGCCGATGGATCCAGATTGCGCTTGGCGAGTGCCACCCAGATCATGGAAACCGGTGCCGCGAAGATCAGAATGAACACTGCATTCAGGGATTGAAACCAGGCTGCCGGAATGTCGAAGTTGAACATCTCCAGCGTGCGATCAACATAGCGCTCCGCGAACAAGTTCAGTGATGCCCCGGTCTGTTCGAAGCCTGCCCAAAACAGGGCGCAGCCAATGAACAGAAACAGGATCACGACCATGCGTCGGCGCTCGATGGAAGTCAGACTGGCAAAGAACAGCATGTAAGCGAAATAGACGATCGCAATGCTGGCGAGTATGAAACCCGTGAGGCGCGCGAGGACGAGCGGATTGATCTGGACGATACCGCTGACGCAAAGCCCATACGCCAGCGCAATACCGCCCACGAGTGCGGCCACTGTCAGCCAGCCATTGCGTTGGTTCGTTGCCGCGCCCTCGGCTTGCGCACTCGAAGTGTGCATGCCGGCGTGGCCCAGATGTTTCTGGAACAGATGGAACTGCACCACACCGGCTGCCATCAGTATCCCGCCAGCGGCGAACGCCGGTCGCCACCCGAACTTGACGGCAAGCCATCCCGTCAGCAGCGGGCCCAGAAATGCACCGACGTTAATCCCCATATAGAAGATGGTGAAACCAGCGTCACGCCGACCGCCGCCTTCCGGATACAGATCGGCGACCATGGCACTGATGTTGGGCTTGAGCAAGCCGACGCCGCAGACGATGACGATCAGGCCGCCATAGAAAGTCGCGGTGGTGGAGCCGATCGCGAGCAGCAGATTACCGATCGCGATCAGGATGCCGCCGTGGAACACCGCGCGACGTGCGCCGATCAGCCGGTCGGCGATCCATCCGCCGGGCAATGCCAGGATGTACGAGGCCGAGATGTAGAGTCCGTAAATCGCCGTCGCAGTTCTGTCGTCGAGCCCGAAGCCGCCGTTGACGGCATCCGCCAGAAACAGCACCAGCAGGGCGCGCATGCCGTAGTACGTGAAGCGTTCCCACATTTCGGTGAAGAACAGCGTCATCAGGCCGCGAGGATGTCCGAAGAGTTGCTTGCCGGCCAGCGCGTTGTCTGAGACAGAGTCTGGATCGCGCGCAGTCGATAGGCTCATACGTTCAACGCTCCACCCGCGGGCCAGGGACGGCGGGCTGTGAAAGAATCGACCCGAACAGTGAAGCGGCCGATGGCTGAGTCTTACCGATCAGAGTGGCGGCGGCAACAACAGCAGCGTCGCAAGTCGCGGGTAGAGAGGCGAACGAGGATACGCACGTGGACTAAGCGTCGGGATCCCGGTCTTTCCGCTGCTGCTTGAGCAGCACTCTCGACATCACGATACCCAGTTCATAAAGCGCATACATCGGCACGGCCATGAAGCATTGCGAGACCGCATCGGGTGGTGTCAGGAATGCCGCAATGATGAAAATGCCCAACACGACATAGCCGCGATTGCTACGCATGGTTTCGATCTTCACCAGGCCAGTGGCAGCGAGCAACACTGTGGCGACTGGAATCTCGAACGCAATCCCGAAAGCAAAAAACAGCAGCAGCACGAAGTCCAGATAGTTGGAGATGTCGGTCATGACCTTCACGCCGATCGGCGCGGTCGATGTAAGGAAAGCAAACATCAGCGGGAAGACGATGTAGTAGGCGAAGGCGACGCCGGCGTAGAACAGCACGATGCTCGAAATAACGAGCGGAACGGCGAAGCGCTTCTCGTGGCGATACAAGCCAGGCGCCACGAACGCCCAGGCCTGATACAGCACCACGGGCATGGCCAGAAACAACGCGGTGAGCAGCGCGAGTTTCAATGGCGCCATGAATGGGGATACCAGACTGGTCGCGATCATGGAGGTGCCTTCCGGCATCTTGCTGATCAGCGGTTTTGCCACCAGCGTGAACAGACGGTCCGAAAATGTGGCACAGGGAACGAACAGCACTGCGACGGCGATGACCGAGCGCAGCAGGCGGTCGCGCAGTTCGATCAGGTGCGAAATCAGCGAGCCTTCGGCCAATTGCTCGCGCGGATCGGAATCACTCATTGCGCGGCTTTGGTGTCGGCTGCGGTGGTGGATTGTTGAGCTGCCGGCTCGTTACTGTCAGCAGTAGGCTGCCGTGGAACCGAGGAGTCCCTGGATGCAAAGGCGTCGAGATCGAAAACGTGCCCGCGGTGGTCTTCAGGCGGCGTGGCATGCGGCGACTCGGAGGGTGTCGTCTGCTCACTTGAGGGCTCCGCCTGCGGCGGTGGAGTCTGTACGGGACGCGACTTGGCCAGTTCCTCCAGCGTCACTTCTTGCTCCAGCTGCGTACGCAACTGACGGGCCATGGCGCGCGCCCGACCGGTCCAGCGGCCGACTTTTTCGGCAAGTCCAGGCAGCTTCTCTGGCCCCAGCACCAGCAGTGCCAGGCCGAGAATCAGCACGATCTCGCTGAATCCCACCTCGAACATCGGATGCTACGAACGAAGTGCTTCAGACATGAGGCGTTTTGTCGCGGGATTTGGCCGGCGTGGAGTCGAAATCGGCGTCCTTCTCGCCGGGTGCAGACAACCGCTTGCTTTCCTCATCTTCCTCTTCGCTCATGGCCTTTTTGAAGCCTTTGACCGCACCGCCGAGGTCGGAACCAATGGTCTTCAGGCGCTTGGCACCGAAGACGACGAGTGCGATCACCAGAATGACCAACAGCTCCCGAAAGCCAATACCCATAGACACTCTCCCGCTTGAAAAGCCGCTGGATGATACGCCATCGGTTGTCCTGCCGCTGTGCGCCGACGACCACGTACTCGGATTACCGCACAGTCCTGAGAACCGGTGAGTTAATCAACAGATGCCACGTTACCTGCGATCGGCGGTACCTTCAGCCAGAACGTTACCGGCCCGTCATTCACCAGGCTGACCTGCATGTGAGCACCGAACTCTCCAGTTTCGACCACCGAATGCTGCCGACGTGCCATCGCGACCAGATAATCGAACAGCCGCCGCCCGGTGTCCGGATCGGCGGCGGGACTGAAGCCGGGCCGCGTGCCCTTGCTGGTATCGGCGGCCAAGGTGAACTGCGAGACCAGCAGCAGGCCGCCGCCAATATCCCGCAGGCTGCGATTCATCTTGCCGTGGTCGTCCGCGAATACCCGATAGCCAAGCAGTCTTTCCAGCAACCGGTCGGCGCCCGCCTCGGCGTCGCCACGTTCCATGCCGATCAGTACCAGCAGTCCGGCGCCGATCTGGCCGACAGTGCGGCCCTCTATTCTGACCGTGGCAGCAGTCACGCGTTGCAATAGGGCAATCAAGCAGTTCGGTCCGTGGTCAAATCGAGAAAACTTGGGAAAGCACTGCCCCGTCCGTCAGTGTTCATAACAGTGTTCATTGGCCGGTCTCGAACTGCCCAGCCTCCTGGCAATTTGAGGAATTGCGCCAATAAGCCTGCAAAATTCTATTGAAGTCAACTTGGCGTGGGATGAAAAAGGAGTCATTCAGGAATTCATGAAGCAAGGGGGGATGCATATGCCCAGTGGTCGGGCCTGCGGCGGTTCGGAGGAGTCGCTCGGACGCCTTGCTTTCCTGTCAAAAAACCTTCTATTCGTTGTCACTCCGCAGTCATGCCGCTACGCGATGGTGACCATACCAATAGTTACGCAGGCTGGGGCATGAGCTTGTTGTCATCCCACCGTCCGGTTCGCTATCGCAGCGTGTTTGTGTCCGACGTCCACCTGGGTAGCCGCGACTGCAGCGCCGAATACCTTCTGGAGTTTCTGCGCTCCTTCGACACCGACACGCTCTACTTGGTGGGTGACATCGTCGATCTGTGGAGTTTGAAGAAGTCCTTTTTCTGGCCGCAGAGCCACAACAACGTCCTGCGCACCATTCTCGGCAAGGCGCGCGAGGGCACGCGCGTGGTCTATATCCCCGGCAATCACGACATGCTGTTCCGCGACTATGACGGCATGGCGTTCGGCAATGTCGAGATCCGCCGCGAAGCAATTCATGAGACGGCCGACGGGCGGCGCTTCCTGGTGCTGCATGGCGATGAGTTCGACGCCGTCATTCGCGCCAGCCCCATCGTGGAGGCACTGGGAAACGGTGCTTATTCGCTGGTGCTGGGTCTCAATCGGATGCTGAACTTCATACGCCGACGCTGCGGATTCCCGTATTGGTCACTCGCCGACTACCTGAAGGGCAGAGTCAGCAAAGCAGCCAGCTACATCGCCGCCTTCGAGCGCGCGCTCGCCGGCGAAGCGCGGCGCCGTGGTCTGGACGGCACGATTTGCGGCCATATTCATCGGGCCGGCATTGTCGATATCGACGGCGCGATGTACTGCAACGATGGCGATTGGGTCGAAAGCTGCACAACCTTGACGGAAGACTTCAACGGTCGCTTGTCCATCTGGCGCTGGTCGGAGCAGCAGGCAATTCGAACCGCCTCGACCATCGCGGTCGGCCCGATCGACCAAGCCGCTTGAAAATCGCCATCGTCAGTGATGCCTGGATGCCGCAGACCAACGGCGTCGTACAGACCTTGCGCATGACGGTCGATGCATTGCGCAAGCTGCATCACGAAGTGCAGGTCATCGAGCCGGGGCTGTTCTCTACCTTTCCTTGTCCCACCTATCCGGAAATTCGTCTGAGCTGGTGGCCGTTCGCGCGGGTGAGCCGACTGCTGTGGGAATTTGTACCGGATGCGATTCACATCGCGACCGAGGGACCGCTCGGCAATGCCGCTCGGCGCTGGTGCCTGCGCCATTCGGTGCGCTTCACTACCTCCTATCACACCCAGTTTCCCGAATATCTGCGTGCCCGCCTGCCGATTCCGCTCGATGTGTCGTATGCGTATCTGCGCACCTTTCACGCTGACGCGGTGCGCACCATGGTTGCCACACCGGCCATGCAGCGCCAGTTGGAACAGCGCGGCTTCGGCAATATCGTGCGCTGGACGCGAGGCGTCGACGTCGATCTGTTCCGGCCGCGTGACAAGAAATTGCTCGCACTGCCCCGACCTATCGCGATGTATGTCGGTCGAGTGGCGGTCGAAAAGAATCTGGATGCGTTCCTGGCGCTCGATCTGCCCGGGTCTAAAGTGATTGTGGGGGACGGCCCGGCCCGCATCGAACTCCAGAAGAAGTATCCGCAGGCAACCTTTGTCGGCCTGCAGCGCGGCGAAATGCTGGCGAAGCATCTGGCCGCGGCAGATGTCTTTGTATTCCCCAGTCGCACCGATACATTTGGACTCGTGATGCTGGAGGCGCTCGCGTGCGGCGTGCCGGTGGCGGCATTTCCCGTCACGGGTCCCATCGACGTCGTGCAGCAGGGAATCACGGGTGTACTGCACGAAGACCTGGGGCTCGCCGTGCGCGACGCGCTGCAACTGAATCCGCAGGACTGTCGTGCCTATGCACTTAATCACACCTGGCAGATGGCGACCGCACAGTTCCTCGGCAATCTGCACGCTGACCATACACCCGTCTTTACGCCAGCCTCGTCGACGCGTCTGCTCGATGAGCCGCGTCGGCAATGCGTTGAATAAGCCAACGATCAGCGTTTCAATGCATCGGCGTGTCCCTGCGCGTCACGAGCCTCGAGGTTCTTACCCCGCGCCCGATACGAGTCGGCAATCAGCTGCCAAGCAGCCGATTGAGTGCGTGGTGCATTGATCGACATCGACACGGCCTTGCGCGCCAGATTCTCCGTCTGGGCGTGATTACCCTCAGCCTGACGTACCTTCGCCAGTTCGATCCACAGCAGCGCATTGTCCGGCTCGATGCGCAACGCACGCTCGACGGACGCCGCTGCCAGCGGAATGTTCTTCGCCGCGATCTGTGCCTGCGCCTGTGCGACGAGCGCGCGCGAGGCCGGCGAGAGAGTCGGCTCGCGCACGGGTGCGGGTGCAGGCTGAGGTTCGGGGACGGCCGCAGGCGTCGGCTCCGGTTGATTTACGGCCGGACCGCTACCGGGCGATGAGGGAACGGATTGAGGGGGTGTTGGCGCCCGATAGGGCTCAGGAATCGTGCACGCGCTCGCCACTACCGAGAGTGCCACCATACGGATCACAGTCTTCATCTTCACATCTCAATCACAGGGCTGTATCACAGGGCTGTCATTCATTGGCCTGTCTTTGTGACAACGCGGACCGCGAAACGTCGCGAATCGCAACGGTCAGTGGACCAGGCGATCCCACCAACCGCGCAAACCGCTCTCGCACTGCGGCTTTACCGGAAGCTGCGCCCCTTGCGGCACCGCGATTGTAATGACGTCTTCACCGCACTCGGGCCGAGCGACCAGACCGGAAGCGTACTCAATCGTCACCGGCTGTAACGTTTCAGGTTGTGGTGCGCTCCACGACGTCGTGGCGATGCCCGACATGAGACGCGACCAGACCGTCAAAGCGCCCGAAGCGCCGGTCAGACCGGTGGGGGTGTTGTTGTCGTAGCCGATCCACACGACGCCGAGATGGCTGCCGGAAAAACCGGCGAACCAGCTGTCGCGATAGTCCGATGAAGTACCGCTCTTGCCGGCGACCACCAGTCCGGACGGCAACTGCGCGCGAGCACCGCGCCCCGTGCCTCGTTCCATGACCTGCACCAGCATTTGATTGACCTGAAACACCGCCGCCGTATCCGCGACGGGTGTTACTTCCAGTGCAAACGATTTGAGGGGTTTGCCTGCGCCATCGAGCACTGAACGCACGGCACGCAATGGCGTGTTGAAGCCGCCGTTGGCAAACGCGTTGAACAACTGCGCCACATCGATCGGCGCCACATCCAGCGAGCCGAGCAATACCGACGGCAGTTGTGGGGGTTCCTGCTTCAGGCCCAGCGCCTTGAACTTCTGCGTGACCTGCGGCAAGCCTACGGCAAGGCCAAGATTCACAGTGGCCAGATTCAGCGATTGCGACAATGCGCGCACCAGCGGCACCGGTCCGGCAAACTCTTTGGTGATGTTTTGCGGCTTCCACAACTTGCCATTCGCCAGGCGCACTTCGACCGGCGCATCCTCGACGATGGAGGCGGCATTGAACTTACCGCTCTCGACGGCGGCAAGAAAAATCACCGGTTTGACGAGCGAGCCGATCGAGCGCTTCGCGTCCAGGGCTCGATTGAATCCGGCATAATTTGCCTGGCGACCGCCCACCATCGCGATCACTTCGCCGTTCTGCGGCGCCGTGACGACGACGACGCCTTCGAGCTTCTGCGGCACTTTCTTTTTGCGCGCTTTTTCGAGCCGCGCGAGTTCCTGCTCCAATGCGCTTTCGGCACGGCTCTGAATCAATGGATTGAGTGTCGAGAAAATCTTCAGACCGGCTTCCGTTAGATCCGCTTCGCGATAATCGCGCTGCAAGGTACGACGCACCAGATCCAGAAACGCCGGATAGTACCCGCCTTTGTTGCTGCCGCCATTGACGATGCCTAGCGGCTTCGCGGCCGCCTGTCGCGCAACCTTGGCATCGATGACCTGGAAATCCGCCATGAGTTTCAGAATGCGATCGCGCCGTGCGCGGGCGCGTTCCGGATGGCGGCGCGGGTCGTAGTAGGACGGACCGCGCACGATGGTGACCAGCAGCGCAATCTCATGCAGCTGCAACTCGGCCAACGGTTTGCCGAAATAGAACTGCGCCGCCAGGCCGAATCCATGAATGGCTCGTCCGCCATCCTGGCCCAGATAGATCTCATTGATGTACGCGTTCAGCAGATCCTGTTTCTCGAAATGCACTTCGAGCAGCATCGCCATGCAGGCCTCTTCGATCTTGCGACCGAACGTACGGCGGTTGTCGAGGAAGTAGCTCTTCACCAGCTGCTGCGTCAGCGTCGAACCACCCTGCTCGATCTGTCCGGCACGTACGTTCGCGATCGCCGCCCGCACGATGGCCAGGACGTTGATGCCGTGATGAGTGTCGAATTTGCGATCCTCGGCAACTTTTAGTGCGGCGGGTAACAGCGGCGGTACGGCGTCCGGCGCCACGACGACGCGATCTTCACCATGCAACGGAAAAATGCTGCCGATGAGCAACGGGTCGAGCCGAAAAATCGGTACCTCGCTACCGCGTTGGTCGGTCAGCGCGGTAATCGTCGAGCCGGCGCCAGTAACGGAAATCAGCTGTGATTCCTGCAATGAATCCCAGAACTGGAAGCGACGGCTCATCAGGTCGATGCGTTCGCCGCGCCGTCGATAACTGCCCGCACGCTGCGGATTGTCCACGCTTTGATAGCCGAGCCGCTGCAGTTCTGCTTCCAGAGTGTCGGCACCGAAGGCCTGACCGGCATACAGCTCCAGGGGTTCGGCGTATACCTGAGCCGGCAGAGTCCAGCGACGACCTTCGAACTGCTTCGTGACGATACGGTCGAGGTACAGCAGCCACGCGAGCAAGGCAATCGTGCCGATACCGACGATCAGTGCCGTACCGATCAGGAGTTGCTTTCTGAATTTCTTGAGCTTCAACGTGGGACCATGTGCAAGGACGACTGCCAATACAAAATTCCAGGACGATTTCGCTCGGCGTGCAGCGTGCCGGGCGATTCTGGCAAAGCGGTGGCGAATTCTGGTTGATGCGGATTCGGCGTGGCAAGTCGCATGCTACATTGTCGCGCCCTTCGCTCACCCATCCGCTCGATGAATCACGAAATCCCGCTGATTCTCAACGTCGCGGTCGCACTGGCGATCGCCGTTGCCGGTGGCTTCGCGGCGAGCTGGCTGCGCCAATCGCCGATTCTCGGCTACCTGCTTGCCGGCGTCCTCATTGGTCCGTTCACCCCCGGGTTTGTCGGCGACCGGGAACAGATCGCGGTGCTTGCCGACGTCGGCGTCATTTTCCTGATGTTCGCACTGGGTGTGGCGTTTTCACTCAAAGATCTGGCGCGCGTTCGCAATATCGCCGTCTTCGGCACGCTGGTGCAAGTGTTGCTGACCATGGCGGGCGGCATGGTGGCAGGCGCGATACTTGGCTGGAGCACGATGCAGGGCCTGTTTTTCGGCGCCGCACTCGCAGCCAGCAGCTCCATGGTGATTCTCAAGACGCTGCTCGATCGCGGTGAGATCGCCTCGGGGCATGGCCGGCTATTGCTATCGATGTCGATCGTGCAAGACCTGATCGTGGTCGTGCTGGTCGTGGTGCTGCCCATGCTGATTTCGCGACAGAGCGGTCTGGCGCCGTTGGAGGTCGCCAAGGATGTCGCCGTTACGCTTGCGAAGGCGGCGGCATTCATCGGTGCGTCGCTTGCGGTCGGTCTACGCGTAGTGCCCTGGTTGATGGGTCATGTGTCGCGCATGCGCTCTTCTGAACTGTTCATCGTGACGGCAGCGGTGCTGGCGCTGGGAGCCGCGAGCGTCAGTACGATATTGGGCCTGTCGGCGGCGCTCGGTGCATTTGTCGCCGGGCTGGTGTTGTCGGAAAGCGAATTCGATCATCGTGTGATTGCTGAAGTCGTGCCGTTGCGCGATCTGTTTGCGACACTGTTTTTTGTCTCGGTCGGCATGCTGATCGACATTGGTTTCATCGTCGAGCATTGGGAGATGGTGGTGGCAACGGCCGCCTTCACGCTGGTGCTCAAGGCGCTGTCGACGTTTCTCGGTGTGTTGCCGTTCAAGGTGGCGGCGCGCACGGCCGCCTTTACCACCTTGGGCATGATCTCCATCGGTGAGCTCAACTTCGTGTTGGCACAGGTGGGTCTGCAGCAGCAGGTGTTGTCCTCCGACATCTACAACCTGATTCTCACGTCCTCGCTGGCGACGATCGTACTGACGCCAGGCGCATTTGCGGTAGCACCGAAGTTGAGTGAATGGCTGCTGAGAATGCCCGGCCTGCGCGGTCGGTTCGATGGCGTAACGGGCACTGCGGGTGCCGGACAGCTTGAAGCGCATGCCATCGTGATCGGCTACGGCCGAGTGGGACAGAGCGTGGCGCGTGGATTGCGCGATGCGGGTATGCATGTTGCCGTGATCGATTCGCGACTGTCGCGTGTGCGGGATGGCGTGGCGGACGGTTTGCCGGCCATCTATGGCAATGCCTTTGCGCCGACCGTTCTCGCTGCCGCGCGCGTCGAGCAGGCGCGCCTTGCCGTCGTTGCCCTGCCCGACTTCGGACCGGCGCGTGCAGCCATCAAGCAACTCAAGATGCTCAATCCCGCCATCATCGTCGCGGCGCGAGCGGAGCAGTCCGTTAACGAAGTATCTCTGCGCTCGGCCGGCGCCGACTTGGTGATCGTGCCGGAACTCGCTGGAGCAACTGCGTTGCTGCAGGGCGCGCTCGACATGCTGAGCCTGCCGCGCTGACACTGCGCGCCGAATCAACGCGTGGCTTCAAATCAGATTTGCGACTGCCGCCGCAATCTCAGCGCCGCCAGAAGGTCGGTGAGATCAGTACCAGCAACGGAAAGACTTCGAGTCGACCGAGCAGCATCGCGAGAGTGCAGATCCATTTGCCGCCCACCGTCAGAGAACTGAAGTTCAGCGCCACATCGCCCAGTCCGGCGCCGGTGTTGGTAATGCAGGCCGTGATCGCCGAAAACGCCGTGACCTGGTCCTCACCCGTCGCCATCAGCAGCACCATCAGCAGGCCGAACGCACCTACATAGGCGGCGAAAAAACCCCACACCGCATCGATGACGCGATGGTCGATCGCTTTGTTGCCGAGTTTCACAGGCAATTCGGCGCTCGGGTGTACGAGCTTGGTTACTTCGCGTTGTCCCTGCTTCCAAAGTAACAGCCAACGCACGACTTTCATGCCGCCTGAGGTCGAACCGGCGCAACCGCCGATGAACGTAGACAGCATGAGAAGAACGGGCAACGCGCCCGGCCAATGCGATACATCCTCAGTCACGAAGCCGGAAGTTGTCTGCATGGAAACGGCATGAAACACGGCGAGCCGCAGGGCATGACCGGCATCGCCATCGGCACGATTGATCCACAACACAACGGTGTACAGCAGCACGCTGAACAGCATGATGCGCCAGTACGTGCGGAACTCCGGATCGCGTAGATAGCTGATGACACTGCGATGTCGCCACGCAAGAAAATGCAGCGAAAAGTTGATGCCGCCGATGAACATGAAGATCACCGCGATCGCCTCGATCAGTGGACTGTCGAAGTAGGCAAGGCTGGCATCGCGCGTGGAGTTACCCCCGGTGGAAACCGTAGTGAAGGCATGCGCCACCGCATCGAACGGCGACATGCCCGCCCCCCAATAGGCAAGCCCGCAGACAACCGTGATCGCGACGTACATGATCCACAGCACTTTGGCAGTTTCGGTGATGCGCGGTGTGAGCTTGGAATCCTTGATCGGCCCCGGTGTTTCCGCGCGCAGCAATTGCATGCCGCCGACACCGAGCATCGGCAGCAGCGCGACTGCAAGCACGACGATACCGATACCGCCGAGCCACTCGACCTGGCTGCGGTAGTACAGCACCGACAACGGCAGCACTTCGACGCTCGGAAAAATAATTGCGCCGGTGGTCGTAAAGCCGGCGACCGATTCGAAGACGGCATCGGTGATCGATAAGTTCATCTGCGGCGACAGCAGCAAGGGCACGGCGCCCGCCGCGCCGATCACGGCCCAGAACAGTGCGACCACGAGGAAGCCATCGCGCAAGCGCAACTCGCGCACGCGCTTGCGGACTGGAAACCAGATCGCCGTGCCGATGATGATCAGCGCCACGAACGCTTTCGCGAACGAAAGCCAGTTCCCGTCCGCGAAATACAGCGATACCCCGATGGGCGGCAGCAAGGTCAGGCTGAACAAAATCAGCAACAACCCGAGAATGCGCTGAACGATGAGTAGGTTCATGAGCGAAGCGCTGGCGACGGGCCACGGGCGACGGGCCACGGCCAGAAACTTGGGAGCCACGAATGAACGGATGACGGTGCGCGGTCTCGTTCTGATTCTGGCCGTGGCCCGTCGCCCGTGGCCCGTAGTCCGCTTCTCATCTGCCTTTCCTTCTTGGTACATCGAACAGGCGTTCGACGATCTCCACATGCCGGCGGTCGGTGAGAAACAGAATGACATGGTCGTCGCGCTGAATCAGCGTGTCGTGATGCGCGATCAGCACTTCGTCGCCACGGACCACGGCGCCGATGGTGGTACCTTCGGGCAGAGGAATTTCTTCAATCTTGCGGCCGATGACGCGCCCTTCGCCCTGGATGCCGTGCGCTATGGCCTCGATCGCTTCGGCAGCACCCCGCCGTAGCGAATGCACGCGAACGACGTCGCCGCGGCGCACATGCGCGAGCAGCGAGCCGATCGTGACTTGCTGCGGTGACAGGGCGACATCGATGGTGCCGCTTTCCACCAACTCGGCATAGGCCGGTCGATTGATCAGCGCCATCACCTTGTGACAACCCAAACGCTTGGAGAGCATGGCCGAGAGAATGTTGGCCTCTTCCGCGTTGGTCACGGCGGCGAACACATCGGCGCTGTCGATGTTCTCTTCGAGCAGCAACTCTTCGTCGGCGGCGTCGCCGGTGAGCACGATGGTGTTATTGAGCTGCTCGCTGATTCGCCGTGCCCGGCGTGGGTCGCGCTCGATCAGCTTGACCTGATGCTTGACTTCCAATCGCTGCGCCAGGCTGAAGCCGATGTTGCCGCCACCGGCGATGACTATGCGACGCACCGGGTCCTCGAGGCGCTGCATTTCGTTCATCACGACGCGAATGTCTTCGCGTGCGGCAATGAAGAACACTTCATCACCGTGTTCGATCACGGTCTCGCCATGCGGCTTGACGCTGCGACCGCCGCGATAGATCGCAGCCACGCGCGCATCGCGTCCCTGTATGTGCGTCGGCAATTGCCTGAGCTGCTGTCCGACCAGCGCCCCGCCTTTCAGCGCCTTGACACCGACGAGCCGTACGCGGCCGTCCGCGAAATCCAGCACCTGCAAAGCCCCTGGAAACTCGATAAGGCGCACGACATGGTCGGTCACGAGCTGTTCCGGGCTGATCGTCACATCCACGGCGAAGGCGCGATCTTCACTGCGAAACAGCTTGTCGTGACGCGTATATTCGGCGGCGCGGATACGGGCGATCCGCGTAGCGTCCCTGTTGAACAGGGTGCGTACGATCTGGCAGGCAACCATGTTCACTTCATCGCTGTTCGTCAGCGCAATGAAGATGTCCGCATCTTTTGCTCCAGCCGCTTCCAACGTCGAGGGGTGCGCGCCGTTACCGACCAGCGTGCGGATGTCGATGCGATCCTGCAGATCGCGCAGCAGCTCGTCGTTGACGTCGACGACCGTGACCTGGTTGTCTTCTTCGCGCGCCAGACTGTAGGCCGCGGTGCGACCGACCTGGCCAGCGCCGAGGATGATGATCTTCATCGCGGGGTAACCGCGACGCAGATGGCGACGGGCGACGGACGATGGGCGACGGCCCGAATCAAGATAGGACGGACGCGTCTTTTCTGGCTGTTGCCCGTTGCCCGTCGCCCGTCGCCCACTGAGGTCATACCAGCTCCAGATTCGCGTACGCCAGCATCAGCCATTTCGTGCCCTGCCGTTCGAAGTTCACTTGTACACGGGCATGACTGCCCTGGCCTTCCAGATCCAGAATCGTGCCTTCGCCGAACTTGCCATGTTTTACGCGCTGCCCGAGCCGAACGCCGGAACTATGTGCTTCGGCCTGCGCGATGCTTTGCCTCGAAATGTAGACCGGCCGCGAGACTTGCATGCGAGGTCGGACTTCTTCCAGCAGCTCGGCGGGAATTTCGCGGATGAAGCGCGAAGGCGATGCATAGCTGTCGACGCCGTGCAGGCGGCGCTGCTCTGCGTAGGTGAGATACAACTGCTTCATCGCGCGCGTGGTGCCGACGTAACACAGCCGGCGTTCTTCTTCGAGTCCGGCCATATCGTTGATCGAGCGTTGATGCGGGAACAGGCCGTCTTCCATGCCACACAGGAACACCAGCGGAAATTCCAGGCCTTTGGCCGAGTGCAGCGTCATCATCTGCACGCCGTCTTCCCATTCATCGGCCTGCTGGTCACCGGACTCGAGCACCGCGTGCGACAGGAAATCCGGCAATGCCGACATTTCCTCGGCACCCTCCGGTTCATAGCCGCGTGCCGCGCTGACCAGTTCGTTGAGGTTGTCGACACGCGCTTCGCCGCGATCGCCTTTTTCCTGCTGGTAGTGGGCAATCAATCCGCTGGCGCCGATGACGTGATCGACCTGTTCGTGCAGGGGCAGATTGCGGATTTGCTGATCCAGCTGTTCGATGAGCAGCAGGAATGCATGCAGACTCTGGCCGAGCCTTGTACCCAGCTCCTTGATGCAAGCACCGGCGGCTTCCCATAGGGAACAGGTATTCGCTCGTGCGTAGTCGCGGATCGTATCGAGCGTCTTGGTGCCGATACCGCGCGTTGGCAGGTTGACGATACGCTCGAACGAGCCGTCGTCGGCACGATTGAAAATCAGCCGCAGGTAGGCCAGCGCATCCTTGATTTCGGCCCGCTCGAAGAATCGCAGGCCACCGTAGACGCGATACGGAATGCGCGCTGCCAGTAACGCTTCTTCAAAGGCGCGCGATTG
>JAIBJL010000287.1 GCA_020029545.1 Gammaproteobacteria bacterium | reverse complement strand
GCACGCCATGCGACTATCGGACCGCGCACGATCTAACGTTTTGGCCGTTGCAGCTCACCTCCGCGAAATACTATTCCTCGCAATCTGCGCTGGCGATGCTTGGAATTGGCGAAGCCGAGGCCCGCGCCGGAATACGTCTGTCGTTTCAGTGTACAGCGGGTGTCGGCAATAAGGATCTGCATCTCGATCGGTTGCCGATCTTCATTGCCGGCGCTGATGGGCTGCCCGGCGCGTTATACGAGACACTCTTCGCCAGCGCATTGGGCTTTACCGTGCTGGACTCATCGGTGCGCGGAATTCAGAGTCGGCGCGGTAAGGAGTCGATCGAACGCTGCGGCTTCTCGCCAGAGGAGGCGCTCATCCCCTATGGGGGCCGATCATTTCAGGGATATCGACTGCTGCAGGAATATTTCGCGTTTCCGCAGCGCTTTCTGTCTGTCACGTTGTCGAGCCTGCGCGGCGCTGTAAACGTCGTTCCCGGTTCGAAATTCGATATCGTTATTTTGTTGAATCGCGTGACGCCGTGGCTGGAAGCCGCCGTGTCGGCAGACAATTTTCGGTTGTTCTGCACTCCGGCGATCAACCTGATCGCAAAGCGCGCCGATCGAATTTACCTCGAAGGTACGCAGCCGGAGTACCAAGTCATTGCCGATCGCACTCAGCCGTTGGATTTTGAAATCTATGATGTCACGCGTGCAGAAGGGTTTGGCGCCGCCTCCGAGCCTGAAGTGACGTTCGAGCCGTTTTATTCCAGCCGCGAAGTTACCTGGCACGGACGCCATAAGGCATTCTTTTCGATACGGCGAGAGCCGCGATTATTGTCGTCCAAGCAGCGTGCACGAGGCCCGCGTTCGAGCTATGTCGGCAGTGAAGTCTTCATTTCGCTCGTGGACGCGGATCACGCTCCATATCCGAGCCGCTTGCAGCAGTTGGGAGTCGAGGTGCTGTGCACGAATCGCGATTTGCCGCTCCATATGCCGATCGGCAAGGGGGCGACGGATTTCACGTGCGACATCGGTGCGCCGCTTCTCTCAGTTCGATGTGTCGCGGGTCCGACCAAGCCACGAGCGTCCGATGTGCATGGGGAGTTTGCATGGCGTCTGCTGAGTCATTTGTCGCTCAACTACCTCTCGCTCCTTGAGACATCGCCATCGGAGGGTGCAACTGCCCTACGTGAGTTGCTAACGCTCTACTCGGATGCGAATGATCAGGCCATACAACGGCAGATCGATGGCGTCCGCAATATCGTAACGAAGCCGATTACTGGTCGTTTGCCGAGTGCAGGTCCGGTTTCGTACGTGCGCGGCCTCGAACTTCAAGTGACCTGCGATGAGAGCGGATTCGAGGGGTTGGGGTCCATGGTGTTTGGAGCGGTGTTGGATGAATTCTTTCGTCAGTACGTCTCGCTTAATAGCTTTACTCGGCTGACTCTGCGAACACTTAATCGTGGCGAGGTAATGCGATGGCCAGCGAGACTCGGCCAACGCCAGATTCTATGAACGCAGATTCTGCCAATGCAGATCCGATGAGCATTCTGCAGCCGCTGCTGCGAGATCCGCATTCGTATGATTTCTTCGAGGCGCTGCGTCGCATCGAGTGCGCGTGGCCGACTGCGCCACGGCTTGGCACAGCTGTCAGGCCCGACGATGAGCCAGTGCGGCTTGGGCAGAAGGCGTCATTGGCATTTCCGACTTCGATGCTCGCCGGGATCGAGGCTAATCGCGAGGGTCGCTTGCGAATCGAAACGTTGTTTATGGGACTCTTTGGTTCGAACGGCGCCTTACCATTGCACCTCACTGACTACGTGCATGATCGCAGGATCAATGCTTCGGACACCACGTTGCAGGCATTCAGCGATTTGTTTCAGCATCGCATGCTTGCGTCGTTCTATCGCGCATGGGCGAGCGCACGGCCAACCGTGCAATTCGATCGACCGGAGAGCGATCGATTCGCAACATATCTTGCAGCGTTGATCGGTCGCTTGAGCCCGGCGCTGCAGGAACGGGACACTTGGCCCGATCGAGCGAAGCTGTTCTTCGCCGGTGTACTCGCTGCCGGGACGAAGACGAGAGTCGGCCTCGAACTCATACTGCGCAGTTATTTCGAGCTTCCGGTGCGGGTGGAAGAATGTGTAGGGGAATGGCTTGCGATCTCAGCGGATGAACGTGCTCGACTCGGCGATCCGCGCACCGCGACGCTCGGACGCACGATATTGGGTGCTCGTGTCTGGGGCGTACAGCATAAGATCCGCGTCGTACTCGGTCCGCTTGAAGCGCAACAGCTGTTGCGATTTCTGCCTGGCATGCCTTCGCTGCGTCGCTTGCGCGACGCGGTTCGCAACTATCTCGGCCTCGAATATGCGTGGGATCTTCAATTAGTCGTGGAGCGAGCGCGAGTGCCGGGTACCCGTCTCGGAACCTTCGGTCAACTCGGTTGGACGACGTGGTCGGCGCCTGCGCAGTTCGAAGCAGAAGCCGGTGATGTGATCATCAACGTGTGCGATGAGGATCTCGTCGCGGAAACGCAGGGACGACAAGATGGCTGAGATCAGTCGTGCAGCATTGTTTGGCAAGCTCAACAAGGTCGCTTATAGAGCGATCGATAGCGCCACTGTATTTTGCAAATTGCGCGGCAATCCGAGCGTCGAATTGGTGCATTGGATTCATCAAATCCTGCAGTTGCAGGATTCGGATCTGCACCGAGCAGCGCGCCAGTTCGGGTGCGACCTTGGCAAGCTTGCCGAAGACATTACGAGCAGCCTGGAAAGACTTCCGCGCGGTGCGCTTGCGGTCGATCTTTCGGCGGATGTCGAGGAGGCTGTCGAGCGCGCCTGGGTGTACGCAACGCTCATGTTCGGTGAGGCGCAAGTCCGCACCGGTTATTTGCTCGTTGGCATTCTGCAAACGCGTCATCTCAAGCACGTGCTAATGGATATCTCGCCAGAGTTCGGCAACTTGCGGCTCGAGCACATGACGGATCGATTCTCGGAAATCACCGCCGGGTCGCCGGAAATGGCATTGAAGGCGACCGACAATTTCATGCTGGACACCGCAGGGCCCGGCGAGACGAGCGGTGCCATTCCCTCAGCGCAGTTGGGCAAGGAAGAGGCGCTGAAACGCTTTACGGTAGATCTCACCGAGCAGGCCCGCCAAGGCAAGATCGATCCCGTCGTGGGCAGAGATCGAGAGATTCGTCAAATCATCGACATTCTGATGCGACGACGACAGAACAACCCGATCCTCACGGGCGAGGCGGGCGTCGGCAAGACAGCTGTCGTCGAAGGCTTCGCCCGCCGCATCGTCGAAGGTGACGTACCGCCTGCGTTGCGAGAGGTATCGCTGCGAGCGCTGGATGTGGGCTTGTTGCAAGCCGGCGCTAGCATGAAGGGCGAGTTCGAAAGCCGCCTGCGTCAGGTCATCGATGAAGTGCAGGCATCCACCAAGCCTATCATCCTATTCATTGACGAGGCGCATACCTTGGTCGGTGCGGGCGGAGCCGCCGGTACGGGCGATGCCGCCAATCTCTTGAAGCCAGCGCTGGCTCGCGGGACGCTACGTACCGTCGCCGCCACTACGTGGGCGGAATACAAGAAACACATCGAGAAGGACCCTGCGCTTACACGCCGCTTTCAGCCGGTGATGATTGATGAGCCCACCGAAGAGCGCGCGCTGCTTATGATGCGCGGCGTCGCGTCTGTCATGGAGCAGCATCATCGCGTGATGATTCTGGACGAGGCGCTGGAAGCCGCCGTCAAGCTCTCGCATCGATACATCCCGGCGCGTCAACTGCCTGATAAGTCGATCAGCTTGCTGGATACGGCTTGCTCACGCGTTGCCGTCAGCCAGCACGCCGTGCCTGCCGAACTCGACGATACGCGCAAACGCATTGCTGCTTTGCAGACCGAGCAGGTCATCATTCGACGCGAGGCGTCGGTCGGCGTGGCGGTAGGTGTTCGAGCCGAGCGCGTGGCTGAAAAGCTCGAAACGGAGGAGCGGCAGTTGGAGAAGCTGAATGCCGCTTGGGAGAGCGAGAAACAGCTGGTCGATCGCATTCTGCAAATTCGCCAACGGCTCAGAGAACAGAACGGCTGCGAAAGTGCAGTCGCCGGAACAACGACGGCCAGCATGACGAGCAATGAAGTAGACGGCGTGCGGGACGAACCGCTGCGAGAACTGACGTCCTTACAGGCCCAGCTCGAACAGCTGCAAGGCGAGTCGCCATTGATTCTTCCCAGTGTCGATTATCAAGCGGTGGCAGCCGTGGTCTCCGACTGGACAGGCATTCCCATGGGCCGCATGGCGCGTAACGAGATCGAGACCGTGATGCGGCTGCCGGCCATCCTCGCGCAACGTGTGGTCGGACAAGCGCATGCTCATGAGATGATTGCACGCCGCGTGCAGACATCTCGCGCGGGACTAGACCACCCTGGTAAACCCGTTGGCGTGTTCCTGCTGGCAGGCTCGTCGGGTGTGGGCAAGACTGAAACGGCGCTAGCCCTTGCCGAGGCGCTATATGGTGGCGAACACAACCTCATCACCATCAACATGAGTGAGTTCCAGGAGGCGCACACCGTCTCCACCCTCAAAGGTGCTCCACCCGGTTATGTCGGTTACGGCGAGGGCGGGGTGCTTACCGAAGCCGTGCGCCGCAAGCCTTACAGCGTCGTGCTTCTGGATGAGATTGAAAAAGCGCACTCCGACGTGCACGAAATGTTCTTTCAGGTATTCGATAAAGGCGAGATGGAAGACAGCGAAGGACGGCTGATCGACTTCCGCAACACGCTGATCCTGCTCACGACCAACTCAGGTAGCGAACTCATCGTCAGTCTTACCAGAGATCCGGAACTGATGCCCGCAGTCGAGGATATCGCCAAGGCACTGCGTCCGGAGTTGTTGAAGGTGTTTCCTGCAGCACTATTGGGGCGATTGGTAACGATACCCTATCTGCCGCTATCGGATGCCGACTTACGCACTATCATCAAGCTGCAGATGGACCGCATTGCGCAGCGGATCACGGCCAATCATCACATTCCATTGCGCTATTCGGACGCGGTGCTGCAACTGGTGGCGAGTCGCTGCTCGGAGCTGGAGAGCGGCGGTCGCATGATCGACGCCATCCTGACCAACACGATTCTGCCGCACATTAGCCAGGAAATCCTGAGCCGCATGACCGACGGTCGCACGTCGGCGGCGGTGCACCTCGACGTGGACGGCAACGACTTCACCTATCGGTTCTCATGAGCGATCGTTCCATGAATGAAGCGATCTCGATTCCGGGTTACCGCATTCAGCGGCTGCTAGGCCGCGGCGGCATGGCCACTGTGCATTTGGCCATTCAGGAATGCCTGGAGCGGGAAGTGGCGCTCAAGGTGATGTCGCCGATCTTGAATCTCGATCCTACCTTCAGCTCGCGCTTCATCCGCGAAGCGCGCATCGTCGCGCAGATACGACATACCTCCATCGTGCTGGTGCACGATGTGGGTGAGTATCAGGATCACCAATATCTTTCGATGGAGTATCTGCCGGGAATCGATCTTAAGCAGCGCATTCTGAAAGGCCAGTACGGCGTCCAACTCGCGGTGCAAGTTTGCGAGGCACTGGCTTCGGCATTGGACGTGGCACACCGCAAGGGGTTTGTGCACCGGGATATCAAGCCGGAGAATGTTCTCTTTCGCGAAGATGGTACGCCCGTGCTTACGGATTTCGGCATTGCGCGGGCGATCGACGCCGGCGGCTCGATCACCAAGGCGAGCATGCTGGTCGGCACGCCTAGCTACATGAGCCCGGAGCAGGTGCAGGGGTTCGAACTCGACGGGCGCAGCGACCTGTATTCGCTGGGTATTTTGTTTTATGAATTGCTGACCGGTGCCGTGCCGTTTCGTGCCGACTCCATGATTGCTGCGGCGATGAAGCAGCTCAATGAACCTCTGCCTCGTCTGCCTGCCGCTTATGCGCAGTACCAACCGTTTCTCGATCGGCTCACTGCGAAAGACCGCGGAGCCCGCTTCTCCACGGGCGCGGAGGTGAATGCCGAGTTACGTCGACTGGGCCAGCCGCAAGAGCCGGAAGGCGCGACGCAGATCCGCAAGCTCACGCCAGAAGAACAAGCGCTGCTGGAGCGCAGAGTCGCCGCCCGACAACTCCAAAGCGATTCGCTGCACTGGCTCGATCAGGGCGGTGTGCTGGGCGGCGGGGTCTCCTTCACCGGGCAGATCAATCAGCTCAGTCAGTCGATGTTGGTGTCTGTGAACTTCACCTACTCAGGCCAAACCGGCATACCGCAGATGAGCGCTTTGTCTGCACCCGTGAAGACGGTTTCATTGGGAAAGCCGCCAATCCTTGCCGAGCAGTCTCATTTCAATCAGCCGCTCGATCATTCGCCGCGCCAAGTCCAAGAAGGGCAGTCCAGCGGGCGCAGCAAGTACGTGTTGCCGTGGGTGGGTGTGATGGCGGCCGGTGCGCTGGCCGCGGTTGCCGCAGGTTTCATGCTGTACCGTGGTCAGGAAGTGAAAACGAGGGCATTGCCGAT
>JAIBJL010000286.1 GCA_020029545.1 Gammaproteobacteria bacterium | reverse complement strand
TCACCGGCGGCCAGTCGATCGACGATGCTCGGTCCTTCGTCGCTGGCTTGGTCCACCGGATCCTCGGACGCATCGTCGTCGCTCGAAAATGCCGGCCACCAGCGCAAGAGCCGATTGCGGACCTGTCGTCGGCGCTGGTAGTCGCGAACGCGGTTCTGCAGTATCCGGTAGAACAGCGGACGCCATTCTTCGGCCGGCCGGCTGCCGTAGCGCTGCGCCAGTTGCAGCATGGCATCCTGCACCACATCCAATGCGTCGTCATCGTTGCGAAGTGCGACTCGTGCGATGCGGAAGGCGCGTTGCTCCACGCTTGCCAGAAACTGCTCCAGATCCCGGATCTCGCCCAGAGCCACGTCCTCCCGTTGCCCATCGTCCAACGTGTACAAATATCGACCTGAAAGTAGGGTAGCAGAGCAGGGCATGAAAACACGTCTGTGACAGCAGTCCCATGGACCCGGAGGGATGCATCCGGATAGGGGCGTTATTTTAGGAGATAACGCAACTGCCGCCGTTGCGTTGACAGCAGCGGCCCGGCACAGTGCAAACGGCGCTTGTTCGACTTGCGAGAACCAGGTCTGGGCCGGAATTACGCCTGGGCGCGCCGGTGTGCCGGCGTGGGTTCACCCATCGTCGCTGTGGCCGCAGGAGCCACCGACGCAGGTATGGTTTTTACCGGAATGTGTTCAGCGCGCGCGCGGCGCTGCAGATCCTCGCAGTGCACGCCGCCGGGAAAGACCAGGACCAGATCGGGTTTGCCATAGACAAACATCTGCTCGTTGCGAATGGCGGCGGCTTCGATGCCATGTGTATGCCATTGCGCCGGGAAGCGCATCTCGTTCACACGGAACAGCTGCGCATACAGCGATGCCAGATGATCGACGCCCAGCGCATGTCCGTGCAGCACCGTGGAGGGACGGCAACTGCGCAGTGCGACCTTGACTGCATCCCAATCCTCGAAATCGGTCGGGCCGCACACCAGTACGCGGCGCTCCGGCCAGAGCACGCTGCGACGACGAATGACCTGCCAGGCTTCCATAGCAAAAGGATCTGTAGTGCGTTTGCTCAACATGCGGGTAGAGCGCAGCAGCGACGGCGAAGTTCCTTTTCGACCGCATGAATAAAAGGCGTGACTGAGCCCTCCCGAATCCCAACTCCGACTACTACTATTTCTTCGGCGCCGGCGGTGGAGTCGCTGCAGGTTTCGCAGCGGCTGGCGGCGGACTCGGGTTTTCGATCGCGAGCAGTTCGACTTCGAATACCAGTGTCGCGCCCGGCTTGATATCCGGCGGTGCGCCGCGATCGCCGTAAGCGATGCCCGATGGACACACCAGCTTGCTCTTGCCGCCCACCTTCATCATCTGCACGCCTTCAGTCCAGCAGGGAATCACGCCGTTGAGCGGGAAGGTCGCAGGCTCCTTACGCTGTACCGAGCTGTCGAACACTTTGCCGTTGGGCAATGTGCCGTGATAGTGAACCTTGACCACATCGGTCGCTTTCGGCGACGGGCCAGTCCCTTCCTTGATGCTCGAATAGATCAGGCCTGAGGCGGTTTTCTTCGCGCCCTTGGCCGCAGCCGCTGTAGCTTGAAATTCCTCGCCCGCCTTCTTCTCTACGGCAGCGGCAGCCGTCTGGCGGGTGTTCTGCAGTTGCTGGATCTTCGGGAAGTAGCTCTGCACGTCGACTTTGGCTTCCTTGTTGGATGCCGTGTCGGCAAAGCCTTGTTGCACAAACTGCATTTCGGCTGGCGTGAGATTGAATGACGCCACGTTGCGGCCCACGGCCGCACCCAGCGCGTATAGCGCTTTCTCATCCTCGGTCTTCGGTTCCGCAGCATTGACGGACACCAGGCCCGTGCCGAGATAAGCACATATCGCAAGGGTGACTAGACGCATGAGTTTCCTTGTAGTAGGGGATCGCATCCGAGGCGTGCAATCGGAGCGCGAATGCTGCACGCATTGCCTTGTCGAATCAATAAAAAGGGGGCGGTCTTCAATAGGCGAGCTGCGCACAGCAAGCCGATAATTCCTGATCGGTCCGGGACTGTCGCGCGCAGCGGACACCGCGCTGGTCGGATACCAGGTCATGCCATTGCGCATCGCCGGCCGTGAACAGATCGCGAAACTCCTTGCCGAGGCTGGCGATGCCGGCTTCGATCACGCTGCAGTAGCGGGCGATCATTCCGGCAGCAGTGCAATGCGCTACGGTGTCCGGTTGGTGCTGGAGATCCGCCTTGGCGACAGCAGTCTGCATGCAGCCGAGGCTCGATTTCGCCGGCCGCGATTCGCGTTCCGGTACCGATGCACAGCCCAAGGTCGTCGATGCGATGACCGCGAGGATGCTGACCCGAAGGATGCAAAGTAGCCTTCCGACCATTCACCAATCACTACTCACCACTGACTTCCATGCAAGGCGCGAGTCAATGCGAGCCGGCTGCCCCGGCAGGTGCAGTCAGACCGCGCGACTCCAGCAGCGGGCCGATCTGCGGCGGACCGCCGTAGAAACTCTCGAATAGGGTCAACGCATCGGCGCTGAAACCGCGCGAGAGAATCTTGTCGCGCAGCAGATCGCCGTTGGCGCGCTTCAGGCCGCCATGTTCGTTGAACCAGTGCTCCGTATCGCGTGCCAGTACGTCGCTCCATATATAAGCGTAGTAACCGGCCGAATATCCGGTAGGACTGGAAAACACGTGCGAGAAATAGGTCGAACGGTAACGCGGTAGGATATCGTCGAGCGCGACGCCCGCCTTGGCCAACGCGCTCGCTTCGAAAGATTCGACATCGGCTGCCGATGGTGTCGTGCCCGGCGCCAGCTGGTGCCATGACTGATCGAGCAGCGCGGCGGCGAGATACTCCGTCGTTGCAAACCCCTGGTTGAATTTGCGCGCGGCCAGGACCTTGTCCATGAGTTCCTGCGGCATGGCGGCGCCGGTCTGATAGTGCTTCGCATAGTTCGCCAGCACGCGCGGGTCGGTCGCCCACATCTCGTTGTACTGCGAGGGGAACTCGACGAAGTCGCGCGGCACATTCGTGCCGGAGAACTGCGGGTACTGCACGTTCGAGAACAAGCCGTGCAGTGCGTGCCCGAACTCGTGAAACGCCGTCGTGACTTCGTCGAAAGTCAGCAGCGTTGGCTGTCCGGCGGGGGGCTTGGGAATATTCAGATTGTTGACGACGACGGAGTGCGTGCCGAGCAGGTGCGACTGGTCCACGAAGGTATTCATCCACGCGCCGCCACGCTTGTTCTCGCGCGCATACCAGTCCACCAGGAACAGGCCCAGCGGCGAACCATCCGCGTTCGAAACTTCGAACACCAGCACATCGGACTGATAGACCGGCAGATCCTTGCGCTCCTTGAAGTTCACGCCATACAGCTCATGTGCGGCGAACAGCACCCCATCGCGCAAGACGCGGCTCATTTCGAAATAAGGATGTACCTGCGATTCATCGTAGGCGTAGCGCGCGCGGCGAACCTGCTCCGCGTAGAAGTCCCAATCCCACGCCTGTAACTTGAACGACTGAGTGCCGTTCGCTTTGGCCTGCGCATCGATCAGCTTCTGCATGGCGGCGGCCTCGGCCTTGGCATTGGCCACCGCGGGTGGTGTGAGTTGCGCCAGCATATTGCTGGCCGCTTGCGGTGTCAGGGCGGTTTCGTCTTCGAGGACGTAGGCCGCATGAGTCGGGTAACCGAGCAATGCCGCCCGATCGGCACGTAATTTCACTATCTGCGCAATCAGGTCGGTCGTGTCGTTGTCGCCGCCCCAGCCGCGGCCGATCGATGTTTTGTAGATGCGTTCGCGCAGCGCACGATTCTTGAGCGTTGACAGCGACGGTTGGCCGGTGGTGTTCAGTAACGCAATGACCCATTTGCCCTGCAAGCCACGGGTCTTGGCCGCTTCGGCGGCGACGGCGATCTCACTCTCGGACATGCCCTCCAGCTCCGCGACAGTGTCCACGACCACCGCACTGGCATTCACGCCCTTGAGTACGGTCTGACGAAATTGTGTCGTGAGTGTCGAGAGCTGTTCGTTCATCTGGCGCAGTCGCGCTTTGTCGGCTTCCGACAATTTCGCGCCGGCACGCACGAAATTGACTTCGTAACGTTCCAGCAGGCGCTTCGATTCGGGATCGAGCTGCAGCAGATCCCGCTTTTCATACAGCGCTTTGACTCGGGCATACAGGAACGGATTCAGATAGATCGAGTCCGAATGTGCCGATAGCTTGGGCGCCATCTCGGTCTGAAGTTTTTCGAGGTCCGGATTGGTATTCGAGGCGCTTAGATTGCCGAACACGGACGATGCGCGGTTGAGCAACTCGCCGGAACGCTCCATCGCGACAATCGTATTGTCGAACGTCGGCGCTGCGGCCTGCTGCGCGATCTGTTCGATCTCGCGTTGCTGTTGCGCCATGCCGGCTTCCAGTGCCGCTGCAATATCGCTGTTGCGGATGCGGTCGAAGGGCGGCAGTTCGTACGGCAGCGTGCTACGGGTAAATAATGGATTGCCGGGTGGATTGTCGGGTGCAGCGGGGCTTGCTGCCGGGGGCGATGCAGTGTTCATGGTCTGATGGGCACAGGCGGCAAGAGTAAGTAGCAAGGCGGCGGAAATCAGTCTCGCAAAGCGCATGGTAATCCCTGCTCCGAAGGAGAAGAAGTCGTAGTCAACCGGGCGACGCCGGCAGCGTGTAGATCGACTCGATCAGCTTGCGTACTTCCTGGCGCGAGGCATCGGCGTCGGCAGGCTGACGGCGTTCCGCGGCGGCAATCTGATCGGCAAGGGCGTGATCCTTGATCGCTGTCCTGATCCATTCGGAAATTTCGCCACGGTGCAGGTGGAACAACCAGGTGTCGTCATCGACACCATCGGCCAGATCCATGAACAGGATCAGGTTGTGCGCACGTAGTTTGAGTTTCCCTTCGCGTCCGCGGAAAAAGAAACTGCGATCGACCGGCAATTCGCCTTCGGCATACTTGCGCAAGTGTCGCCGTCGTTCGGTGTGACTGGGTTCGAGCTGAATCCACACCGGTCCGGCTGGCCCTTTGCGATTCCAGAGCAGGGCAGTGCCCGGGTCCAATGCGGACTGCTCGATGGCTGGCGGCTCGCTGTCGTTTGCCGCGGCAAATTCCTTGAGACTGACACGCGGCTTGTCACCCAGGACGATGAGCGTATCGACGGCGCGCAGTATCGGCTGGGCGATCAGATTCGGTGTCACGCTGACCAGCAACACGCCGTCCAATTGCTGTGGAAGGCCTGACTGCGCCGGTTCCCAGTTCGCCGGCAGGACATGATGCGCTTCGTCGACGATCAGCACGTGAGGCCGGCCGGTGCGCGCACGGATGTCGCGCAGCCGGGCAAACAAGCTCAGGAAAAAAGCCGGACGATCGTTGAGCTTCAGTCCCAGCAGATTGACCACGACATCGGTGTCGGCCCGGCTCACCAGCTGCGCGCATTCCTCGAGGGTCGGCACGTGGGCCGGGCCCCCGATCACGACGGTCGCATCGACATTGTCGTAGTCGCCTTCCGGGTCGACGATGCAGAAGCTGTAGCCCTGTTTGCGTAACCGTTCGACCAGCCCGACGGCCACGCTGGACTTGCCACCGCCCGAGGTGCCGACGACCAGCGCGTTGATGCCGTACGGCGAAATCCGCACCGTATCGCCGGTGCGCGTGGTGCCCAACGCTACGTGATGTCGAACCAGCTGCGCCTCGTGCGAGGCCAGGTCGTCGCGCAGTACTGCCTCGATCAGTTCGGCCACGCCGGCGCCATGATCGTTGCGGGTCACGATGTCGGCGCGCTCCTTGAGCGAAGCCAAAGCATTGGCGACCGCCACGCCGCACTCGCAGTGGCTCAGTAGCGCATGGTCGTTCTCGGCATCGCCGATGCCGATCGTGTTGTGCGGCGATATATTCAGTTCGGCGAGCGCCGCCCGCAAGCCCGAGCCCTTGTTGACACCGGCAGGCAACACCATCACCGCGCCCTTGTTGAAGATCACCTGCAGCTCCAGGCCGAGGTCGCGGATCGTCTCCAGCACGGTGTTCTCATGCGGCTCCCAGGTGGCGACGATGACCCGTCCGACCGAGATGCGTTCGACACCGCGCCGACGTAGCGTTGCGACAAAGCTGTCGGGCGGACGTTCGCCCAGCGTCTGCTCCTTGCCGGTTTTCGGCCAATAGAGCAGTGCGCCGTTTTCCGCCACCACCAACTCGAACAGGTCGAGCCGCGGACACACGGTCTGCAGATCGTCCAGCTCACGCCCTGTGACCATCACCAGCTTGCGTCCTGCGGCCCGAAACTTTTCCAGCGCGGCAATGGTCGGTTCATCGAGTTGGCCGTGGTGGGCCAGTGTGCCGTCGTAGTCACTGCACAAGGCGAGGTAGCGCATCGTTCGGGAGTGTCCGGGGGCGAGGGAGGGCCATTGTAACGTTTCAATCCGGTCAGAGTTTCCGCGGCGGATCGAAAGGCGAGCAGGTGCATGCGGACCTCTGGTGCAACAATTCTGTAGCACCGCTATGCGCAAGGAAGCGGTTTTCTCTGCGCCAGAGCGGAGACGAACGTTGGCTTTGCTTCGCTCGGGACGCGCTTCGCCGCCTTGCGCTCTCAAGTCCAAAGGGCGCCGTTCGCGAGGATGCGTCCACGCCGTGTTGTCGCGCGAAGCGCGTCAACTGCGAGGGAGGATGCGTGCGCGAGTGTGATCCAGTTCATACGCGGCCGGCGCTTTCGAACGCGGTGAACAGCATGCTGTCACGCGTATCGCGCCGGCCAACCTTCATGTCGCCAACGCGTGGCGATCGAAAGAAGGAGACTCTGGCGACAGTTTTTTGACGAACTTAAGTCTTGTCGATGCGAAATGCGACATCCATCACTTTCGGTAAACCACTAGCCAACAGAATGCGGCTTAAGGGACCGGATCAGGGCTCGTTCAGGGTACGCACCAGCGCGCGCGAACAGCCCGGTCCTACCCGCCGTTCAAGGATGAGACGCCTGCCGCTTGAGAGATCAGGCGGCAGGCTGGCGGAAACCTTGCGATTCCCACGACCTGTCTTCGAGGAGAACCCATGCGTAAGCTTCTTCTGGCGACCCTGAGTGCCGGATCACTCATCGCCACCGTTGGTAGCGTCGACGCCGCGACGACCGCCACCACCTTCAACGTATCTGCAACCGTAGCCGCCAACTGTCTGGCCAGTGCCGCGGCGCTGAATTTCGGCACGTACACGCCTTTGGGTGGCAATGCAGCCGCCAACACCACGATCTCAGTGCGCTGTACCAAGAACACCGGCTTCACGGTGGCCTTGAATCGCGGTGCCACGACCGGCGGCACGATTGCGCAGCGTTTGCTGAGCGACGGCTCGGGCAACACGCTGCAGTACAACTTGTATCGCGATGCTGCTTTCACGCAGCTGTTCGGCGACGGCACGAGCGGCACGACCGCGTCGGGCACCGGCAACGGCATGGCGCCAGCGTCGGCAGTTGCCGTCTCCGTGTATGGCCAGCTGCCGGACAACACGACCAACCAGGCCGTGCCTGCCGGCACGTATGGTGATGTCATCAATGTCACTGTGACTTACTGAAGGCGAGCGAGTGAGCGTGGGACACGCATTGTCGCGCGCAGCGATTGTTGGCCTCGCCTCGGTGCTGCTCCTTGCGGCGGCCCTTCCGGCCGCCGCAGGCAGTTTCAGCATTTCACC
>JAIBJL010000043.1 GCA_020029545.1 Gammaproteobacteria bacterium | reverse complement strand
CCGACGTCGTTGCGAATGCAGCGATCAGCAGAAATCAGCGGATGCCCGAGCGACTGCGCAACGAATGACGGCGCGCCCTCGACAAACTGCGGCAGCGGATCGGCGGGATGTTCATAGCTGTACGCCGCGATCGAATTGAGCGCTTCGATCCGACCGATCGCATCCAACCACACCGCGACCGCATGACCGTGCGCAACGCGCCAGCGTTGCGCTGCGAGGGCGGTGTGTATCGGATACAGCAGCGGCACTTGCAGCAGCGCCAACAGCGGGTTACGACGCGACTCGATCCATTGCACGATGCTTGCGAGGCGGGCGATCGACTTTGCAGCGCTCAGGTCGTGCGACGCGAGCGCGCGTTGCAGTGCCTGCAGCGGCGCAGCCGTGAATGTCTCCCGCTCAAGGCGAGCGGGCAATGCGGCCAGCAGTCGCAGATCTTCGAATGCGTTCTCGGTTCCGTGCAGCACCTCATGCAATGGCTGGCTCAGCGATCTCAGCAACGCCACTTCGATCAGTACGATCGCGACCAGCGGCGACAACACATCGAACCGGTGCCACACGATCACGGCGGCGACCAACAACAATGGCAGAAAGATCGCGACCCAAGACAGCCATGCCTGGGTCAACGGATTCGGCGCTTGCGCCCACTGCAACAGTGCGTTTGGCTGGACACTGACCTCCCTGTCCTCCCCCAGCAACGCAAGGTCCTCGCGCAGATCCAGCCGCTCGCGCAGATCGGCGATACAGGCGTGTCGCTCCAGAATCTCCGTCCGTTGTGCAGGCGCAAGCAACCAGCCGGCCAGCGTGTGTTCGCCCATGCGGGTGCGACCGGTAAACAGCAACTGGAACAGGCTGCCGCAGCCGAACAGATCCAGATCTGCCGCATACAAATGATGTGGATCGTCGAAACGTTCGCCGGTCGGTCCCTGACCGCTCCAGCGATCTTCGATCCGTGCGAGTCCGCGCTGGTAGTACGCGATGGCGCGCAGGGCGACCGCATGCGACTTGCGCACTCGCGAATGCTGCGTGACGAGAGCGAGAAAAACACTACCAGGGGCCAGCAACCATGCCGCGGCGAGCAAGTCGACGGCCCAGACTGCCCAGACGCACCCAGCGATCGTTGCAAAGGTCAGCAGCCGCAGGTTGGACAGATGCCCGGCGGTCCTGGCCAACGCGGCGGCGCGTTCCTGATGCATGGCAAGACGCTTTGCGTATGCTTCGGCAGCTGTCACAGTCAATCGACCGATCAATGTTCCAGACAAGCTCGGCACTTCCTGCGTCCCTGTAGGTCGCGCCGATCAATGTTCCCGACGTGCTCGGCACTTCCTACGTCCCTGTAGGTCGGACCTATCGGCAAAGGTCGAGTCTACCGGTTGGCGTTGCTCGCAGACAGCGTCAAACAGGGGGTTCGTCGGCCGCAGCCTGTTCCGTTGAGAGGAATGTGGGAAGGATTAAGGAATTGTGTGCTTCGGCCGGCAACAATACGACGGCCCCGCTGGATCGATCGCCGATCGATCCAGCAGCTTCTTGTTCATCGCTGTTGCGTACGCTGCCGGTGCGTCTATCTGCATCGCCGCCGCAAGGCTTCTTCATTATCCTGCGGAAGTAATGTACCGATAGGCCATCGCGCCGGCTTTCGTAGCGACTACCAAAATCCCCAGGCGATGAACATCAACAGCATGCCGACGACCAGCAACGCACCGACGCCGATCAGGGCATGAATTTCGGCCGACGTGAACTCGTGATGCGGTAATCCGGGCCAGCGCTTGGTACCGGAATGCGGCAATACATGCGACCAGTGCTGCCAGCGCATATGAACCTCCTGCGACATGACTGTCGTGTTCCAGTCCTCCCTTTGTCGTGTTTACTCTCCGCGACCGGCGAACTCAATGCGTGAAATTCACTTCGCATCGGCACGCGCGTTGGCGCGATGCAAAATCTGTTGCGCAGTCTGCGGACTGAAACCCAGATGCACGGCGCGCGACATCTGCCGGTGTGCGGTCGCCCGGTCACGGTGGAGCGCGGCGATGACCGCCAGGTTCACGTACGGCGCCGGGTTGTCGAGATCGCGTTCCAGCGCCGCCCTCAACCAGGGCTCGGCAGCATCGAAGTCGTCCAGGCCGATCAGGCATTCGGCCAGGCGGTTACGTACGATCGCCAGTGCATCGAACGTGTAGATACCGAAATACAATAGGACCGTCACCTGACGCCAGCGCCCTTTCACCAGCTTGTTCTCGAATTTCTCATAGCGTGCAATCGCCTGGCGCCAGCGCCGCCGTTTCTCGTGTCGTCGCGCAATGAAATAATCCAGCGATAACAGCCCCAGCAGCAGCGCGACACCGAACAACGCGCCAAGCAGCCCCAGCGCGATCGGTGGCGGCAGCCGCGTCAGTAGCAGATAGAGCACGACCATGGCGGTCATGATGAGGAACAGGTTGCGCTGCGTGCGTTTCATTCAGCGCAAGCATACGGGACGCAAGGCAAGGAGTGGATTAGGCACTTGGCAAGCCGTAAGTCCGCCAGATCGAACAATGGCGGCCCAGCGGCGGCGGCCAGCCTTCTGGCCGTAGCCCGTAGCCTGTAGACCGTCAGCCGACTCGTCAGATATCTCTGACGAAAGCCCGGTCTACGGCAGCCTTGGGCGAGCGTCCTTCCTCGTACATGGGACGCCACGCGTCCCAGTCGATATCCGTATCGTGCACGCTGTCGAGAACATCGCGGAAATCATCCCGGATGATAGCAACGACGCGCTGCCGCCAGTCAATCCACGAATTTGTCAGCTGCAACATAGTTATCCAGCGCTGGATAGGTGTTCACACCGAGCTGTGCGACGAATTTGTCAACAGCGAGGCGCCGTCACCTGCAGTAGACAGGGCGCCACGAGGAAAGGCCATTGGCCAAACGGACAGAGCTTGTACTGCCAAACGCTCTTTGTTCATCCAAATCATCCTCCCGAGCGACGTACTAACGCGCGGCTATCTTTCTGGTTCCCAGCAAGTCGCTGAACGCCGCTAGCCGACGTTGTCTGCGCCACCGTGATGACTCAGCTTTCCGACAGGATCGTTGTCGATAAGTTTCATGGCGGCGGCGCTCAGGCCCGTTTGCGTCCACCACCGACGCATGTCCTCCATCCTGTCGCGAAGAATGTCCGCAGGCCGTCCGGGATTCTCATAGGTTGCCGCATCGAGCTTCCGGCTCGACCGGGCGCGAGCGCATGAGCGGCGTCCGGCGCGTGACAGCCTGCCGAGATGAAAGTGTACGGTGCATTTTCATTGTCATGGATCGCACTGCGTGTGCAGAATCGTTGCCATGAACAGCACGTCTCGCTCGACCGTTACTGGGTACCTGATCTCTTGCCTGCTGTGGTGTGCGAGTTCGGCGGCGGCGCCGCGAATCGTCACCGCCGAGGAGGCACGCGCCCTTCACGAGCGATTGCTGGTGCTCGATACCCATCTGGATACCCCCGCCAACTTCACCCGGCCCGGATGGGACATCATGCAACGCCACGCCGTCGCCGATATGTCGCAGGTGGATTATCCGCGCATGGTCGATGGGGGGCTGGATGGCGGCTTCTGGGCCATTTACACCGAACAGGGACCGCGGACACCGGCAGGCTTGCATGCCGCGCGCGATGCGGCGTTGCTGACGGCGGTACGCATTCACGAAATGGTCGCCGCGCACCCGCAGGCATTCGAACTTGCGCTCTCATCCAGCGATGCGCCGCGTATTGCCGCAAGCGGCAAGCGCGTGGTGTACCTGAGTATCGAGAATGGTTATCCGCTGGGCATGGATGCAAGTCTGCTGGAGACCTTTTACAAACTGGGGGTACGGCTGTTCGGACCGGTACATTTCCGCAACAACGATCTGGGCGATGCAGCGACCGATCCAATCAAGGAATGGCAGGGCCTGAGTCCTCTCGGCAAGCAGCTGGTCGGAGAGGCGAACCGCCTCGGCATGGTACTCGACGCGTCGCATGCCTCCGACGATGTGCTCGATCAGCTGATCGGTTTGTCGAAGACACCGGTACTGTTGTCGCACTCGGGCGTGAAGGCGGTATTCGATCATCCACGCAACGTCGATGATGCACGGCTACGCAAGCTGGCAGCAGCGGGCGGCGTGATCCACATGAATTCACTGAGCGACTACTTGATCCCGACGATAAAAAGTCCGCAACGCGAGGCGGCACTCGCGGCGCTGCGTGCGAAGTACGGCGAGCCGGCGATGTGGAGTCCCGAGCAACGCCAGCAGGTCGCCCTCGAACGCCAGTCGATCCAACGGCAGTTTCCGGTGGCCCGCGCAGGCATCGATGACTTCATGAAGCATGTACTGCATGCGCTGAAGGTCGTCGGGCCCGAACATGTCGGTATCGGTGCGGACTGGGATGGCGGCGGTGGCGTCACGGGCATGGAAGACGTCGCAGCGCTGCCACAAATCACACAGCGCCTGTTACAGGCGGGTTACACGGAACAGGATCTGGCGAATATCTGGAGCGGAAACGTGTTGCGCGTACTGCGGCAAGCGGAAGAGTACCGGGATGGGATTCGGGAAAGGTGAGTCGTGAGTGGTACTAAGTTAAGCGCGCGTCGCCCTACATCACCTCTCCCTTGGGAGAGGTCGTGCGGAGCACGGGTGAGGGGAAGCGCACCGCGCCTGTTTGACGCTGTCGCGTCTCCCCTCACCCGCACTGTGTGCGACCTCTCCCAAGGGGAGAGGTGAAGAAAGACTCCGATTCGCCTTCTTCAATCACTCCACCCTTCAATCACTCCACCGCCAGCTTGTAGCCGGCACCCGGCGTCGTGAGCAGCACCTGCGGTGACGCCGGGTCCGGTTCGAGTTTTTGCCGCAGTCGATACACCAGTTGTTTGAGCGTGCGGCGTTCGCGTGCCGTGCTGCGTCCCCACACATGCAAGAGCAGGCGCTCGGCGGTGACGGTACGTCCCGGGCTGGTCATCAGCAGATGCAGCGCCTTGAGTTCCAGCGGTGTCAACCGCCGCGGCGAATCCGAGGCAATCTGCAGTGTGTGTTGTTCCAGGTCCAGTCGCAACGAACCGGCGCTGATGACACTCGCTGTCGGCGGCTCGGCGCGGCGTACCAGTGCGTGCACGCGTGCAAGCAACGCGCGCGGACTGAAGGGCTTGCGAACGTAGTCGTCGGCACCGCTGTCGAGGGCGCTCACCAGATCATCTTCCTGGTCGCGTACCGTGAGCATCATGATGGGCACCTTGGAGTGCGCCCGAATCTGGCGGCACACAGCGAGTCCATCGGGTGGGGGCATATTGACGTCGAGCAGGATAAAGTCGGGTGTTTCGCGCTCAAACGCCTGCAACGTGGTCAACCCATCGTCGGCGGTACACACATCGAACCCCGCCTGCGTCAGGGTGAAGCCGATCAGGGCGCGCAGGTCGTCATCGTCGTCGGCAACCAGAACTTTCATGGGGCGTGCGGCCTCCAGCATGCGCAAGAACGAATCAGGTGCGTTCGGTGGCCAGCACGTTCGCCAGTTGCTCGGCGTGGACACGCAACTCGCCTACCGCCGTAGCTTCCCAATGATCGGCGCGTAGCATCGGGCCGACATAGAACAGATGAGGACCGGGCCAGCCATCGGCATCGATCACTGCCCCCTTCGGCCCAGTACGCAATCCCAGTCCCAGCGGATCGGCAACACACAGCCCGCACTGCAACAGATTGCGCCACAGCGGATCGGGCGAGCGAGCGATTGCATAGTCGGGACCGGTGCAGTTCAGAACCCGATCCACGACCAGCGATGTGGTCGCCCGCGCATGGCGTGGCCGCCAGGTCACTTCGATCTGCTCGCCTCTCGATTCGAAGCGGATGAGATGGCCCGCGTGAATGTGCAGGCGCTCCGCAGCGCGCAATGAATCGATCTTTTGCAACACCGCTGGCGGCAGGCGGTGACGATGCACATCCCAAGGTGCGCGCAAATGGCGCACGAATCGCTGGCGATCGCGCGCCGGCATGCGTTGCCAGATCGTCGGCGCCATGTGGCGAACGAAGGTGACGGCTTCGCGCCAATCGCCGCCCATCTTTTCCGCTTCGGCTGCCAGCAGTCGCACCGTGCTGGTGAGTCCGCGCAGCGAGGTGGCCGCTGCCAGCAGCAGCGCATTGCCATCGCCTTTGAACGCATCGGGTCGAAACGGTGTCTGACGCGGGGGCACCAGACCATGACGTGAGATCGCATGAATCGTAGGGGTCCGCTGTTGCTCGACGGCTGCGGCATTCACCACATCGGCCATCGTCAAGCTGGTGCCGATCACCAGCACCTGCTGATTGCGCGTGAACGCCAGATGGGCCGAAGCCGGATCGGCGATGTAGGCCGGATGATCGACGATGGACTTCGCCTGCGGCAGCGTGGCGGGTGGCGGATTGCCCAGCGCCAACACGACATCGTCCGCCGTGAGGCAGCGACCGTTGCCGAGTTCGACCTGCAACGGCAGGTGCCGTTCGATGCGCCGTACGCCGGTGACGTCGGCATGCATGATCTCAAGACGAATGTTCGCTGGCGCGCTGAGCTGTGCTGCGAGCAGTACCTCTTCCAGATAGTCGCCATACAGCGGTCGCGGCAGGAAATCTTCGGGCGTGACATTCGGAATGCGGCGCTTCACGAACTGCACGAACTGACCTGGCAGGGCCGAGCTCGCCGACATGCGCGCCGCGGGCACGTTCAGCAGATAAGGATGCGGACGCTCGGCGTACGCGACACCGCGGCCGACCCGCGGACCGCGCTCGATGAGGACGAGCCGGGTCGGTCCTGTGGGCGGACGACGCAGCAGATTGGCGGCGACGACCGTGCCAGAGAAACCGCCACCGACAATGACGATGGTGCGTAACAGTGCGGACAATGCGACAACCTGTGACGAGAGGGAGTCACAGGCTAGAGTATCAGCGGTATCAAATAAGTAACTTGCCGGTGACGCGACGGGTTCGAAACGGACACATCGGTTGTCAAATCAGTCGACGATGAGCTTGTACCCGGCGCCGGGCGCGGTCTGCAGCATCTGTGGTGTGGCCGGATCGGTTTCGATCTTCTGGCGCAGGCGATGCACCAGCTGCTTGAGCAGCTGGCGATCTCCCGATCCCTTGTGACCCCAGACCTGCATCAGCAGCCGATCAGAACTCACCGTGTGACCGGCATTGGCGATCAGCATTTGCAACAGCCGCAGTTCCAGCTTGGTCAGGCGCACCGCGGAATTCGTACCGACCTGCACGGTGTGTTCTTCGACATCGAGTCGGATGCGTCCGGCCGCGAGCGGTGCCGAGTTCTCCATGCCTGCGCGACGCAGCAGCGCTTTCACACGCGCCAGCAGCGTGCGTGGACTGAAAGGCTTGCCGAGGTAATCATCCGCGCCCAGTTCCAGTGCCTTGACCAGGTCTTCCTCTTCGCCGCGTACGGTAAGCATCATCACCGGCACCCGCGACTTGGCGCGAATCGCTTCGCACACCTGAAAGCCGGTGGCGCCGGGCATGTTGATGTCGAGCACGACCAGGTCCGGCGCCTCGGCTTCGAACGCCTTGATTGCGCTGAGGCCATCGCTGGCCTTGACCACCAGGTAACCGGCCTGCGACAGCGTGAACGCAATCAGCGCCAGCAAATCCTTGTCATCGTCGGCGGAAAGTATTTTCATGAGAAAGGATCAGCAATTGACCTCAGATTGCACGCGCCGCAATTGTCTCATGATGGCGCAACTGTCGTGCGCCACTCATGCTCTAAATGCATCACCTCATCACGCTGCGTCATCGCCGTCGCCGGCTGCCGGTAATTCCACTTCGAAGCGGGTGCGCTTTTCTGCTGTGCGTCGGGCGGCAATCGTGCCACCGTGTCGGTCCACGATCGACTTGACGATCCACAGACCGAGACCCAGCCCGCCCGGCTCGGGTTCTTCCTCCGGTCCGCGATAGAAGCGCTCGAATATCGATGCGGAATCGGCGTCCGGCATGCCCGGCCCTTCATCCTCGACCCACGCGAGCACACGCTCACCCTGCCGCGATCCACCGATACGCACGGTGCTGTCCTCGGGAGCGAACTTGCTCGCGTTCGCCATGAGGTTGACGAACACTTGCGTCAGACGCGGACCATCGCCATCGATGCGCGGCAGATCTTCCGGCAGGTGCAGCTCGAGCTTCTGGCGCCGCTGTCGCAGCAAGGCACCGATCAAGGCATCGGCGTCCTCGACAATCTCCTGCAACGAGACGCTCTGCCGCCGGATGCCGAGCTGCCCGGATTCGATGCGCACGCTTTCCAGCAGGTTGTCGATGAGCCGCGTCAGGCGCAGGCTGCCACGCTCCAGCGAATAGACCAGTTCCTTCTGCTGCGCCAGCGGCAGCGTATCCATGCCTTCGCGCAGCAATTCGATGGAAGCCAGTTGTGCAGCCAGTGGCGTACGGAATTCGTGCGAAATATTCGCCAGCACCGAATCGCGCGCACGACGCACGCCTTCGAGTTCCGTTTCATCGCGGATCACCTGCACCTGCAGTTCATCGACCGGCGCGGCACTGGTAATGATCGCCGTGCGCGGCGCGCCTTCGCGCAGATTCAGCCGCTCCGTTGCCTGCGCACTGCCATCCACGCGCGCAAGCAGAATCGGGCAGCGCGTTTCGCAGGGACGATGGCCGTCTTCCGCACAAGGTTTCAGTACATCGCCGCAGAATCGGCCGATGGCATCGTGCGCCTGCACGCCGAGCAACCGCGCGGCCTGCGGATTCACGTAACGAATCACGCGCGATTTGTCGACGGCATAGACGCCCTCGACCACGCCGCTGAGCACCGCCTGCGCCTCGGCCTCGCGTCGACGCAAGGTGCTGGTGAGTTCCACCAGGTTGTTGCGCATGTCCTCCATGGTGCGCGCGAGCTTGCCGACCTCCTTGGTGCCGCCGACCGGAATCGAGGTCGAGAAATCGCCGTGCCCGAGCCGTTCCACCGCATCGGTCAACGTCGCGACCGGTCCGGTGACCTGCTGTCCCATGATCACACCCGCCAGCACAGCGAGTGCGGCCAGCACAATCGCGGTTACCAGCAGCCGTTTGATCAGGCTGCTGACCGAGGCATCGATCTCGCGCGAGGGCAGGCGCGCTTCAAGTAATGCAATGGCTTCGCCGGTCGCGGCAAACACCGGAAAGCTCGCGGCGTACAGATCCAGATCGCGCACTCGCGCTACTGCCGAACGGCCATCCGACAGCCCCGCCGAATGCAGGCGGGTGAACTCATCGACGTTGCGATCCTTGACGAAGGTCTGATAGCTGATCAGTTTGATAGCCAACCCCACCCGCTCGCTCAGCACCCGCGCGAGTTTCTCGTCGAACAGGCGGGCGACATACAGGCGACGCTCGGTGGCGCCGCCGATCTGTGTCGATGCGCCAATGATCGCGTAGCGCGAGCCGGCCGGTGCAGCGAGAAAACGCTCACCCTGTTCGCCTGCTGTCATCGCGATGGTTGACCAGGGTAATGCGACACCTGCCTGGCCGACCAGCCGCGAACCTTCGAACACGGCACAGGCCGTGATCGTGTCCGAATTGCAGGATCGACGCAGATACGGACCGACGGAGGTCGTCTGGCGATCGGCCAACAAACGCTGCAAGGTCTGACGCTCGGCCACGCTCTTGGCCTGGGTGAGCGCATCCTCGCCGAAGCGGCGCAGATCCTCGCGCGCCATCGCGCCTGCCAGCTGCACTCGCGACTTGCCCTGATCGTTCGCCAGATCGCGCAGCGAGCCGATCGCGGAAATCGAAATGCCGCCGACCACCAGCAGCACGATCGCCACATTGATCGCGGCAATCCAGATGCCGAGACTGGCACGCGAAGTGTCGATCTGCAGCCGGTCGATGAATTCCTGGATGCGATCGATCATGCGGCTATCGCTTCTTGTAGTCGGCGCGCCATTCGACCAGCGATTTCACGATGAGGGTGACGACGGCCAGCAGAGTCAGCAGCGACGCCACCGCGAACGCACCAACGAAGTTGTATTCGTTGTAGAGAATCTCCACCTGCAGCGGCATCGTCGTCGTGAGACCGCGGATGTGACCGGAGACGACCGACACCGCACCGAACTCGCCCATCGCACGTGCATTGCATAGGATCACGCCATATAGCAGGCCCCAACGTACCTTCGGCAACGTCACATGAAAGAACGTCATGAGGCCGCCGGCGCCCAACGTGATCGCCGCTTCTTCTTCGTCGTTGCCCAGCTGCTGCATCAATGGAATCAGTTCGCGCGCCACGTACGGGAAGGTGACGAACATCGTGGCGAGCACGATACCTGGCATCGCGAAAACAATACTGATGTCGCGCTCCTGCAGCCAGGCGCCGAACCAACCCTGCGCGCCGAACAACAGCACATAGATCAGCCCGGAGATCACCGGCGACACTGCAATGGGCAGATCGATCAGCGTAATCAGAAAACTCTTGCCCTTGAACTCGAATTTCGCAATCGACCAGGCCGCGGTAATGCCGAAGATGACATTGACGGGCACGACGATCACTGCAGTGATCAGCGTGAGTCGGATGGCTGCCAGGGTATCCTCGTCCTTGAAACTGGCAAAGTACATCGCCAGTCCTTTGTCGAGCGCCGCGGCAAACACAGTGATCAGCGGCGCGAACAACAGTGCCATCAGAAACAGGAGCGAGATGCCGATGAAAGTCAACTTGATGAGCGTCGCAACGGCCGTGTCGCGGCCGGGTCGACTGGCAAGCTCCGCAAGTACGACGCCTGACGGTCCGCCTGCCATCAACGGCTCGCCGCGACAATGCGCCGGCGCCCCCATGCCTGCAGCAGATTGATCGACATCAGCATCACGAACGACATCACCAGCATGACAAAGCCGAGGGCTGCAGCCTTCGCATACTCAAACTGTTCGAGCTGTATCACGATGAGCAGCGGGGTGATTTCAGTTTTCATGGGCAAGTTACCGGCAATGAAGATCACCGAGCCGTATTCGCCAACGCCGCGGGCGAATGCCAGCGTGAAGCCGGTCAACAGCGCCGGCATCACCGTCGGCAGAATAATGCGCCGGAAAATATAGAACCGTCCGGCGCCAAGCGTTTCGGCGGCGTCTTCCAGATCGCGCTGCACTTCCTGCAATGCGGGTTGAATCGAGCGCACAACGAACGGCAGGCCGATGAGAGTCAGCGCCACCACGATGCCGATCCAGGTGTAGGCCACCTTGATACCCAACGGTGCGAGATATTGGCCGATCGGACCATTCTCGGCGAAGACTGCAGTCAGCGCGATACCGGATACCGCCGTCGGCAACGCGAATGGCATGTCGATCAACGCATCGATGAACTTGCGCCCGGGAAATTCGTAGCGCACCAGCGTCCAGGCAATCACGAAACCGAACACGCTGTTGAGTGTGGCAGCCAGCATGGAAGCTCCGAAGCTCAGACGATAGGACGCCAGAGCGCGCGGATCGAGCAGCACTTTCACGAACTCCTGCCAGCCCATCGTCGCGGTCTTCATGACCAGGGCTGCCAGCGGAATCAGCACGATCGCACACAGAAAAAACGTCGAGAAGCCGAGCGTGAGCCCGAACCCCGGCAGAATGGAGGGCTGGCGAAACGAGGACTTCATGTGCACGCCGCAACCACGCCTGTCGCTATCGAGCGTTCCCTATTCGCGGCACTCATCGCTTCACGGCCGCGTACAGGCGATCGAACAACGCGCCATCGGCGAAGTGAGTTGCGTATGCCCGCTGCCAGCCGCCGAACACTTCGTCGATGCCGAATTCCTCGAGTTGCTGAAACTGATCGCGATGCTGCGCCAGAACTTCCGGATTGCGCGGCCGGAAGAAATGCCTGGCCGCGATCTCCTGGCCGTCCGGTGTATAGAGATAGCTCAGATACCCTTCCGCAACCTGTCGCGTGCCGCGTCGATCGACGACGGTATCGACCACGGCAACGGGCGGCTCGGCCAGGATGCTGATCGTCGGCACAATCAGCTCCACTTTGCCCGGCTCCATTGCGCGGATCGCCAGCAACGCTTCGTTTTCCCACGCCAGCAGCACATCACCAATCTCGCGCTGCACGAAAGTGTTGGTCGCACCTCGCGCCCCGCTATCCAGCACGGGAACGCGTGCGTACAACTCACCGACAAATTTCTCGGCACTGGCCTGCGCGCGTCCCACCTCGTCCGCGGCGGCAGGATCGTCGAGTTTCTTTTTCCAGTCCGGCCCGAGCACACGATGCAGCTCGTAGCCCCATGCAGCGAGATAATTCCAGCGCGCACCACCGGAGGTTTTCGGATTGGGCGTGACGATGGCCACGCCGGGCTTGACCAGGTCGGACCAGTCGCGGATCTGCTTCGGATTGCCCTTGCGCACCAGGAATACGATGGTCGAGGTATACGGCGCGCTGTTGTCCGGGTAGCGTGTTTGCCAGTTCGCGCCCAATCGCTTGCCGGTGCGCTGAATCGAATCCACATCGTAAGCAAGCGCCAGCGTCACCACGTCGGCTTGCAGCCCATCGATCACGGCACGCGCCTGGCTGCCCGATCCCGCATGCGACTGCTTGATCGTCACCTGCTGGCCGGTCTTTGCTTTCCAGTCGGCGCTGAACCGTTCGTTGACGTCGCGATACAGCTCGCGCGTCGGATCGTAGCTGACATTCAACAGCGTCACCGATTTGGCATCACCGCCCGACGTGTTCGATGACGAACCGCAACCACTCACGCCGGCGAGCGCCAGCATTACCAGCGCGATCACCCGCAGCGTCGCCGCGAAGTAACGAGTGCCTGCCATACCCCTCCGGTTCGTGTTCATCATGGCGCAGTCCGCAATTCACCTGCCGGCGTGTCGGTCGGTCGATACACGACCATCAGGGAACAGCCGGGTGGCGGCACCAGTAACGAGCTGAAGTCGCCACTGAGCTGATCGAGACTCGACACACCAAGGATCAGCATCTGATCGGAAGCATCCTGCAGTTGGCGGCGCAATTCGTCGGCAGCGACACCGAAGCGCAACTCGGTGCGCATTTCCAGGCCGTGTACCGCCTGGGCTTCGGATCGCGCATCGAGCAAGGTGCGCACGCCAGCCGGTCGCTGCATATCCGAGACACCCTCCGGCATGATGCCAATATAAACGGCTTCGGCCGGTACATGGCGCAGTAAACTTGCCGCCACCGCCAGCGTGGGCCTGCGCGACTCGTCGTCGGCCCAGTGAATCAACACGCGCTGCGGTGGTGTCGAATCTGCAGGCAGTACCAGCACTTCGCCCGCGCCATTGCGCAATAGCCAGCGAATTTGCGCCGCCGCGTTGGCGCTGGCGCCAACCACTGCCACGCCGGAGATGGGTGTCGTGGCGATATCGCTGGTCATCGTCGCCAGCGCGGGCTCGACCCGAGTAGCGATGCGAGTCTTCATGCGACTCGCCAACTCGCTCAGGAAGGCATGCTGCGCCAACTGCTCGGCAGCACTGGCGTCCGAACCGCACGAGGTGTAACTGGACAGCGGCGTCGGTAGTACATGAATGCGGCGCACACCGATGGCGACGGACTGGCCCAACGTGACGGGAAAACCGCGTTGCTCGTGCTGGGTCCGCGTGACCTCAAGTAATGCCGTGCCTGAGGCCGCCTCGGATGCTGTCGCGATCTGCGCACCTGCGGCACCGTTGTTCAAGCGCACGCGCATGCGTTCCATCGCTCCGGTGAACACCAGCTCTTCCACTGCGCCGTGGGCGATGTAGTTGGTGCGCAGATTATCGCGCGTCGGTGCCAATTCGACTTCTTCGGGGCGCAGCACGGCGACGACTTCATGTTCGCGCGCGCCGTCGAACTTCTCCACCGCGCGCACATTCACAGGGGTCGCGCCGAAACGAATACCCTGCGCCGTCTGCCGCGCGAGCAGCAGATTCGCCGCTCCCAGAAACGTCGCGACAAAGCGCGTCGCCGGCGTCGCATACAGCTCGGCCGGACGGCCCGCTTCCAGCAGGCGTCCGAGATTCATCACGCCGATGCGATCGGCCATCGCAAACGCTTCTTCCTGGTCGTGCGTAACGAGCACGGTCGTGATGTTGAGTTCACGCTGAACCTGACGAATCGTGCGGCGCAGCTCCTCGCGGATTTTGGCATCGAGCGCGCCGAAGGGTTCGTCGAGCAGCAGCACCTGCGGCTTGTGCGCGAGTGCGCGCGCCACTGCGACGCGCTGCTGCTGGCCGCCGGAGAGTTGAGTCGGCAACCGGTCGTCCATGCCTTCCAGTGCCACCAGTCGCAGCAGCTCCTTGCGGCGGGCGCGGCGATCGGCTGCCTTGGTGCGACGCACGCGCAGAGCAAACTCGATGTTGTCCCCGACCGTCATGTGCTTGAACAGCGCGTAATTCTGGAATACCAGACCGACGCCACGCTGTCGCGCCGAGACGTGAGTGACATCGTGGCCGTGCAGCGTAATTCTTCCATGGTCGACCCCGGTCAGGCCGGCGATCGCGCGCAGCAACGTGCTCTTGCCACTACCGCTAGGGCCCAGCAATACGAAGAATTCACCCTCCGCAACGTCGAGCGAGACATCGTTGACGACGGGCGAGCCTTGATACCGCTTAGTGACTTGGTCGAGAGTAATGGACATAGGGGCGGGGAGCTTACCGGGCTGAGGTAATAAGGTCAGTCTCGATACGGTGACAAAGTGGTTATAGTCGGGCGTTGCCTGCCGACTACGGGCGACGGGCGACGGGCGACGGGCGACGGGCGACGGTCAGAACAAAGACGTATCGAGCGACCGATGGCGGTATCCTCCAGCATCGATCGCAACCAGAGCGCTGCAGCGTTCTGCCCTCTTTAGCTCTTCTTTGCTCTTCCGTAGCCCGTAGCCTGTAGCCCGTTGCCTATCGTTAACCCACGGCTATCCCTTATCTCTCTCATGAATCCTGCATACGAAAAGCTGGGCTTGTTCTATCTGGGCCGGGAAGTCGACGCCGCCACCGGTCACGACGCTGCCGATCTCCTCTTATATGACTCGCGCGACCTGACTACGCATGCCGTCTGCGTGGGCATGACCGGCAGCGGCAAGACCGGGCTATGCCTTGCGCTGCTGGAGGAAGCTGCCATCGACGGCGTACCCACGATCGCCATCGATCCCAAGGGCGACATCGGTAACCTGCTGCTGACCTTTCCGCAGTTGCGTCCGGAGGATTTCCGGCCCTGGGTAGATGAAGGCGATGCCGCCCGCCAGGGTATCTCGGTGGATCAGTTGGCCGCGTCGACCGCTGCGACCTGGCGCGACGGCTTGGCGGAGTGGCAACAGGATGGCGCGCGCATCCAGCGCTTTCGGGACGCGGTGGAGGTGGCGATTTATACGCCCGGCAGCACCGCGGGCCGTCCGTTGTCGGTGTTGCAATCGTTCGCCGCACCGCCGCCCGCGCTGCGTGCCGATACCAATGCGCTTCGCGAACGCATCGGCTCGACGGTAGCCGGCCTGCTTGGCTTGCTGGATATCGAAGCCGACCCGCTCAAGAGTCGTGAGCACATCTTGTTATCGACGCTGCTCGACCAGGCCTGGCGCGACGGCCGCGATCTGGACCTGGCGACCCTGATCCAGGGCATCCACAAACCACCGTTCGACAAGGTCGGCGTATTCGATCTGGAGACTTTCTATCCTGCGAAGGAACGGTTAAGCCTCGCGATGTCACTCAACAACCTCACCGCCGCACCGGGCTTTGCGGCCTGGATGCAGGGCGAACCGCTGGACATCGAACGCCTGTTGTTCACAGCCACAGGCAAGCCGCGCATCTCGATCATTTCGATCGCCCATCTGAGCGACTCGGAACGCATGTTCGCCGTGACCCTGCTGCTGGGAGAATACGTCGCCTGGATGCGGCGCCAGTCCGGCACAGCGAGCCTGCGCGCGCTGCTCTACATGGACGAAATCTTCGGTTACTTTCCGCCGACAGCCATGCCCCCATCGAAGCCGCCGCTGTTGACGCTGATGAAGCAGGCGCGCGCGTTCGGATTGGGCGTGGTGCTGGCGACCCAGAATCCTGTCGACCTGGACTACAAGGGCCTGTCGAACGCCGGCACCTGGTTCATCGGTCGGCTGCAGACCGAGCGCGACAAGGCCCGCGTCATCGATGGCCTGGTGGGCGCAGGCGGCGCGGGCTTGGATCGCAGCCAGCTCGAAACGCTGCTCGCGAATCTGCAAGCACGTACCTTCCTGATGCGCAATGCTCGCGAAGCGCAACCTGTGCTGTTCAAGACTCGCTGGGCATTGTCGTACCTACGCGGTCCGATCACGTTGTCCGAGATTGCGCAGCTCGCACCTGACCATGTCGTGCCGAGCAAGGCGACGGCTTCCGCAACCGCGGTTGCACACGCGAATGCGGCGACGCTTTCATCCAGCGTCGAGGATCGCAAACCGGTCATCCCTGCCGGCATCCCGGAATGCTACGTGAACACTCCAACACCACCGCACAGGTACGTCGCACGAGTACTGGCAGCGGCGCGCCTGCATTTCGTGAATGCGGCAACCGGCATCGATGTCTGGGAGACGCGCACGCTGCTGGCACCGCTGTCGGATACTTCGCAGCAGCCTGACTGGGCAGCAGCAGAGGTCGCGAACCAAGTTGAAACGAGCAGTACGGCTGCAGCAGCTACTGCGGGATATCTACCCGTACCGGCAGCGATGCTGCGCGCTGAAAACTACTCCCGATGGCGCAAGCAACTGGAAGCGTACTTGTACGAAACCTCGACCATCGAGATTCTGCACAGCCCCTTACTCAACGCTGCCTCGTCACCCGGGGGCACCGAAGTCGAGTTCCGGGCTCGCCTGTCGCTGGCATTGCGAGAGAGGCGCGACGCCGCAGTCGACTCGCTACAACGCAAGTACGCATCGAAGCTGCAGACTCTGCAGGATCAGATCCGCCGCGGCGAGGAACGCGCCGAACGCGAACGCTCGCAACTCTCGCAGCAAAAGCTGAATACGGCGATTTCAGTCGGCACGTCGATCCTCGGCGCGTTGTTCGGACGACGCGGCATCAGTGCTGCCGATGTGGGGCGCGTCGGGACGGCGGCGCGTGGTGCAGGCCGGCTGGGGCGCGAGAGTCAGGATGTCGTCCGCGCCCAGGAAAATATTCAGGTACTGCAACAGCGCCTGGCGGATCTCGAACGGGACATTGCGCAGCAAACGACTGCGCTACAGGCTCAGTTTTCGAGCGACTCGGCTGTCATCGAACGCCTCCAGGTGAAGGCGCGAAAATCGGATATTGATGTCACTGCTATCGCGTTGGCTTGGATGCCCCTCTCTCGTTGAAAATGTCTCGTTGAAATGTCGGGTTGAAAAACTGTCTCGTTGAAAAGAAATCAGCGGAGCATCCGCTCCGCTGATTTCTATGTGATCGACGTCATCGAACAGGGCCTTGACGCGCCTGCCGATCGATCAGGCACCGCCGTCCTTCCCCTTGGCGTTCTCGAACACCAGTTCGACCCGGCGATT